>VAYE01000141.1 GCA_005883235.1 Actinomycetota bacterium | reverse complement strand
CACATGGACGACCTGCACCGGATCTCCGCGATCCTCATCGAGCGCGAGACGATCGACAAGGACCAGTTCGAGCGGCTGCTCGCCGGCGAGTCCGAGGAGCGCGTCTTCGCCGAGGAGGAGCCGGCGCAGCCCGAGACGAAGCCCGAGGCCGAGCGCAAGCGGCTTCCGAAGCCGACGCCGCGACCGTTCCCCTCGCCGGGCCGGGCGCTGCAACCGCCCGAGCCGGCCGAAGGCTAGAACCTCACTCGAGGCCGCTCACCACGACGACGGGCACTGCGTCGAGACCGAGTCGTTCGAGGTTCGCGTGGGTGGATTTGCCGTCGAGGATCGAGTAGGTGCCGTCGGGCTCGGCGCGCGCCTCCAGCGGGGCCCGCTTCGGATGTCTCCCTGCTGCGGCGGCCGACATCAGCTCGCCCGCCCGCTCGATCTTCTCCGCGTCGTCGTCGTGGAGCCTGACCGTCCGGCCGATCGGAACGATCCGCGTCGTCGGATCGTCGAGCCGTTGAAAGTACGGCCGGAGCGCCTCCTTCGCGGCTGATACCCAGCGGGTCTCAGACATGCCGAGCTCCGTGCTAACGGTAGGCGAACGCTGCCTAAGGGAATATCCTATTTGGCGGCATGGCGGGGGTGACGCAACTCCTACGCAAGGCGGATCCGGGAGCAAACGGCGCTCAGTCGGCGACCGGGATCGAGCGGCCGAGACTCGGAGACGAGTATCTGGAGTGGCTCGAGCGAACCTGGCAGGGCGATACCCGAGAGCTGCGCGAGGGCCGTTATCTCCACCAGCAAGGCGATCTCCGCCAGGCGTTCGAGGGGTCGACGTACTGGCGAGAGGTGTCGACGCGCCTCCACGACTGGGCGAACGACTATTCGAAGCAGAACGAAGCGCTGCTTTTCCAGGGGGCGCCCGCGCTGCCCAAGCTTGTGAACAAGCCCTGGGAGTCGTTCTTGAGCCGAACCTGGCGCGAGAACGTTCACGGGAACCAGAACTGGCCTGACCCACCGCCCGAGGGGTGGTGGACGCCGGACAACTGGTTCGAGCGAGCCTGGGACATTGTCCGCACCCGCTTCGTCGTCCGTTACATGGACGGCGTCCGCACGGTCGCCGAGAACCTCGTCGCGTGTGCGGAGGAGCGCCGGTTCAAGCGCTACGCCCGTATTGACCAGGAGGCAAAGCAGGACGGGTACTACGCGTTCCACGTGTACGTTCGCCAGCCGTTCGAGGTCGCGGCGATCGACTACGACGGCAAGCAGGGGCGAGGGAGCCTCATCGAGATCCAGGTGATGACCTCCCTGGCCGAGGTGATCAGTGGCTTGACTCACACCTACTACGAGGCCAGGCGCGTCGCGGGCCCGGCTGAGACGCCGCCGCTGTGGGACGAGGAGAGCGACGAAGCCGACGCAATCACACTCAGCCAGCAGTCCTCGGCGCTCGAGCGGAGGGTGTGGGAGCTGCGCAAGCGGATTCGCGCGCGCACCCCCGTTCAGAAGTCCTCGCGTCGGGCTCGAAGAAGCACGAAGCGTCTCCGTGGCGGGTGACGGCGCTCTCGGGCTAGCGCTGGGCGCGGGACAGCTCGTCGCGGCCCGGGTGTCCCCGGAGGACGTCGAGGAGCCCGTGTTCGCGGACACCTCGTTCGGTGGCGGCACCCCCGAGGACGTCGTGGACGCGGCCGTCAGCCTGGCTCAGACGCTGCTGGGTCGCGAGGCCGGGTCGGACGAACTCCCGCGCTTCACGTCGGGTGGCGCCGCCATTCCCGGCCATGTCGACCACTCCAGCGGCACGGTCGTCTACGGCCAGAACCTCAAGTCGGGGGGCGGGTCCTGGCACGACGAGCGGTTCGCCGCCAGGTTGGGCGAGGCGTTCGAGGCCCCGGCGGCGATCGACAACGACGTCAACTCGATGGTCGTCTACCAGCAGGAGCTCGGCGTCGGACGTGGAGAGCGATCGTTCGTCGTCGTCTATCTGGCGCCGGGAATGGGCGGGATCGGGTCCGGGATCGTCCGTCAGGAACGTCAACGGGGGCGAAAGGGAGGTCGTCGTCACGGACCTCGCGGGTGCGGCTCAGCTCGCCGAGCAGGGCGACGCCCGCGCCGTCGACACGTTCCGGCAGGCCGGCCGCTCGTTCGGGCAGGGACTGGCCGCACTGATGAATCTGCTCAATCCACCGCTGACGATCATAGGCGGACCGGAGGAGATCGTCGGCTTAGGCCCGACTCCACGCCACCGGGGGAAGGACGGCCGGGGGAAGGCGAGGCGCTCCGCGCAGCTCTTCCGGGACGGATACGAAGGGACGCTCGCCGAGTATTCCTTCGCGCAGCTCGAGGGCGACTGTCGCATCGAGGTCGATCGGTTGAACCTGGAGATGGCGGCTGTCGGCGCAGCACTGCTCGGTTTGCGCAGCGCTGCGCGCAGCCCGTTACCCGTGGGCTGAGGCGCGGACTACTCTCTCCGGCGTGAAGCCGGTGCCGATCGAGGAGCGCTTTCCGCAGCCGTCCGTCATGGGCGTCGTCAACGTCACGCCCGATTCCTTCTTCGACGGCGGCGTCAACTTCTATCCCGACGCCGCGGCGTCGGCGGCGCGGCGCCTGCACGCCGAGGGCGCGGCGATCGTCGACGTCGGCGGCGAGTCGACCCGGCCGGGGTCCGACGGCGTCGGCGCCGAGGAGGAGCTGCGCCGCGTCGTGCCGGTGCTCGAGCGACTCGAGGGCGAGGTGCCCATCTCGATCGACACGGCCAAGGCGGACGTCGCCCGCCGAGCGCTCGACCTCGGGGCGGAGATGGTGAACGACGTAACCGCGCTCCGCGGCGACCCCGGCCTCGCCGAGGTGGTCGCGGCTGCCGACGCCTACCTCTGCCTCATGCACATGCGGCGCGAGCCGAGGACGATGCAGGTCGACCCCCGCTACGACGACGTCGCAGCCGAGGTGGCCTCGTTCCTCGAGGAGCGGCTCTCGTTCGCCGTCGGCGCCGGCGTCCCGGAGGAGCGCATCTGCCTCGATCCCGGGATCGGCTTCGGGAAGACGATGGAGCACAACCTCGAGCTCCTGCGCCGGCTCGACGTCCTGCTCGCGCTCGGGCGGCCGGTTCTCGTCGGCTTCTCGCGCAAGAGCACGCTCGGTCGCCTGCTCGGAGACCCGGCGGCGACGACGGGGACCGCCGCCGCGAGCGTGGGTGCCGCGGTGCTGGCGTTCGAGCGCGGCGCGACGATCCTGCGCGTCCACGACGTGCGCGAGACCGTCGAGGCGCTCGCGGTCGCGAGCGCGGTCGCGGGATGACGCCCACGATCGAGCTCGCCGGGCTCGAGGTGTTCGGCCGCCACGGCGTGGACGAAGACGAGCGTCGTGACGGCCAGCGGTTCCTCTACGACCTCGAGCTCGAGGTCGGTGACGCGGGCTCGAGCGACCGGATCGAAGATGCGGTGGACTACCGTGAGGTCGCCGCGTGCGTGCGGGAGGTGTCGGAGGCTCGCGCGTTCCATCTGCTCGAGGCGCTGGCCGCGGCGGTCGCCGACGCGATCATCGAGCGCTTTCCGGTGAGCGCGGTCCGGGTCCGCGTGCGGAAGCCGGACGTGCGGCTCCCGGTCGACTTCGCTGCCGTCAGCGTGGAGCGGTCGCGACGCTGAGCGAGTACGACGCGGCGACGCTGGCGCCGCGCGGCAGGAACACGTCGGCGTAGACGAGGGTCGCCCGGCGCCCGCGGTTCCGGAAGGTCACCGTCCGCGGGCCCGCCGCGGGACGACGTGCGGCGAGGAGATCGCGCTTCTCGGCGCTCCCGTGCTCGAAGATCGTCACGGTCCTGCCTCCCCACAGCTCGAGACCGGCCCCTGCTCCGCGCAAGGTCACGCGCGCCGTGCCGCGCGCCGGAACCCAAACGCGATAGACGTCCTCGGGATCCTCGGCCGGCGTGACGCGGGCGTTCACCAGCGCCGAGGCCTGCCCCGGCCCGGTAAGGGGTGGGACGCCGCCGGCCAAGAGCCCGTTCGGCTTGACGAGGTAGACGTCGTCGTTCGGCTCGCCCGGGTCCGGAGGCGGCGCGGCGAGCGCGAGCGCGGCCGGAATGTCGAGGATCCCGAAGCCCGTGTCGACGTCGAAGCCCTTCTTGCCGACATCGCGGGCTGAACGCCGGAGCACCTCGACGACCTGTGAGGCTGCGAGCTCCGGCCGCTGCGTCCAGACCCAGGCGGCCGCGCCGCTGACGATCGGCGCGGAGAAGCTCGTGCCCGCGACGAACGCGTACGGCTGGAAGCCGGCCGGGACGAAGGGGAGGGCGACGGCCGCCGGGATGTCGTCTCCGGGTGCGGCCAGATCGACTGCGCGGAAGGCGCTCGAGAAGCTCGTGGCGGCGTTTCGCTCGTCCGTGGCCGCGACGGTCAGCACGTGCGGAAGGCTGGCCGGGTACGTGAGCGGGTTCCCCTGGCCGCGCGAGTTCCCCGCCGCGGCGACGACGATCGAGCCGCGCGCAACGGCCGAGAAGACGGCGTCTCGCTCGACGGGGTCGAGCTGCTCGCTGCCGAGGCTCAGGTTGATCACGCCGGGGCCGCGCCGCGCTCCGGCGGCGATTCCCGCCACCTCGGAGCTCGTCAGCAAGACTCCGGCCGGGCTGGCGTCCGCCATCGCGAGGTCGGCCTGCGGGTAGACGCCGACGAGCCCGATGCCGTTCGCGGGCGCTCCGATCACCGAGCTGACGGCCGTCCCGTGCCACTCGTCCTCCCCGAGCAGGTTCTGGGGCCCGAGGAGCGTCGTGTTCGGGCGGCCGGCGAACTCGGGGTGGTTGATGTCGAGGCCGGAATCGACGACCGTCACCGGCTTGCCCGGCCCCGGCGCGTCGGCGGCGTCGGCGCCGACGACGCCGCGCCACCACTCGCTCGGAACGAGCGGGTCGGTGAACGCGAGCACCGAGTTCGCCCTCAGCGTCCGGTCCGGCTCGAGCTCCCTGACGAGACCTGCGCGTTCCAGCGACCCCACGACGCTCGTCAGAGCGGCGCGCGGGACGCGCCAGAGACGGAGGTCGCGGGAGAGCAGGACGCCGCCTGCCGCGCGGAGAAGCGGCTCGGCGAGCGGCCCGCGGACCCGGTCGAGCTCGACGAGGAAGCCGGCCGCGGCGGGAGAAGCCTGGAGGGCGCGGGCCGGCGAGACCGAGCGCGGCAGATACGGAGCGCCCGCCTTCTGCGGCGCTGCGGCATGCGCGGCGCCGGCGGCGAGCGCGAAGAGAAGCGATGCGACCCCGAGCCGGCAGACGACCCTCACCGGCCGTCTATCGGCGCGGTCCAGTGTGGACACAACGGCGCACGGTACCTTCATCGAGTGACCCGTGTTTTCGTGGGACTCGGCGCGAACCTCGGCGACCGCGAGACGATGCTCCGGCGCGCACTCGACCTGCTCGCCGACGAGCCGGGCGTCGAGCTTCGGCGCGTCTCGACGTTCCGCGAGACGGAGCCGGTCGGCTTCCTCGACCAGCCCCCGTTCCTGAACGCCGCCGCGGAGCTGGAGACGGAGCTGTCGGCGCCCGATCTCCTCGCGCGCCTGCTCGACGTCGAGCGGCGTCTCGGCCGGGTGCGCGGCGATGCACGCTTCGGGCCGCGCACCATCGACCTCGACCTGCTGCTCTACGGAGGCGAGACGATTCGCGCTCCAGGGCTGCGGGTGCCCCACCCGCGGCTGCACGAGCGCCGCTTCGCCCTCGAGCCGCTCGCCGAGCTCGAGCCGGAGCTCGAGCTCCCCGGCCGCGGCCCGATCCGGCTCCTACTCCCGAGGCTAGACTGATCCCCATGTCGCACCTGGACGAGCTCGACGAGTTCGAGGCGGAGCTCGAGCTCCGGCTCAAGAAGGAGTACACGGACGTCTTCGGCCTCTTCCGCTACTGCGTGCTGACGCAGGACGCGACGTACCTCTGCAACCGCCTCGACCTCAAGTACGTCCCGCAGCCGAGCTACCCCTTCGTCCAGCTGAAGCTGGAAGACGTGTGGGTTTGGGACAAGAACCGGCCGACCCGGATCATCCCGCGCGCGGAGATCTACACGTCGAGCGACGTCACCGTCGAGGAGCTGCGCGGCGAGGGCGACGAGACGAAGCTCACCGCCGAAGCTCTCGCCGAGAAGATCGGCGAGCCGCTCCCTAGCGACGACGATCTCTAAGCCGAGCCTGTCGCCGCCGGGTCGGCGGTAGCCTCTCCGCGTGCTCCTCGCAGTCGACGTCGGGAACACGCAGACCGTCCTCGGGCTCTACGACGGCGAGCGCCTCGCCGAGCACTGGCGCCTCGCCACCGAGGCGCACCGCACAGGCGACGAGCTCGGCGCGCTCTTCGGCCGTTTCCTCGACCTCGAGTCGCTCACCGGGATCTGCCTCTCCTCGACCGTTCCCAGGCTCGTGCGCGAGTACGAGGAGCTCGCGGAACGCTGGGCCGAGGCGCCGCTACTCGTCGTCGGGCCCGGGATGCGGAGCGGAATCACGATGCGCTACGACGACCCGCGCGAGGTGGGCCCGGACCGGATCGTCAACTCGATCGCGGCGCGGGAGCGCTACGGGGCGCCGTGCATCGTGGTCGACTTCGGGACGTCGACGAACTTCGACGTCGTCTCGGCCGCGGGCGAGTACGTCGGCGGCGTCCTCGCCCCGGGAGTCGAGATCTCGATGGACGCCCTGTTCGCGCGTGCGGCCCGTCTCGTCAAGGTCGACTTCAGCGAGCCGCCGACGGTGATCGGCAAGACGACGGCGACAGCGCTCCAATCAGGGCACGATCGAGCTCGTCGATCCTCTCCTCACCCTCGAGGGTCTACGCCTCGTCTGGGAGCGGAACCAGGCCGACTAGCAGCTGCGGAGCTTGATGCAGGCGCGGACGATCGGGACCGCGAAGTTCAGGTTCTCGCCGCCGCCCGAGACGAGCACGCCGACGACGTGGCCCTGCTTGTCGATCGCCGGCCCGCCCGAGTTGCCCGGGTTCGCGGCGGCGTCGGTCTGGATCAGCTTCTTCGTCACGCGGCTGACGACGCCCGTCGTCACGGTGCCCTCGAGCCCGTACGGGCTGCCGATCAGCAGGAGCTCGTCGCCCGGCTGCGGCGGCGTGCCGGCGCGCACGTCCTGCCAGAGCGGATCCGCGCCTGCGGGAGAGCCGGAGACGCGGACGAGCGCGAGGTCGTTCACCGCGTCGCGCACCATCACCTCGCCTTGCCACGAGCCGCCCTTGCGCTTCACGTCCACGTAGTTGTTCTCGATCGTGTGCGAGACGACGTGGTTCGCGGTGATGAAGTACGTGTCGCCGTCCTGGCGCCAGGCTGCGAAGCCGGCGCCGAGCCAGCCGTCGGTCGTCTGGATCGTGAAGACGCTCTTCAGGGAGTGCGCCGCGAGCGGGGCGATCCCGGCGTCCTTCTGCTTCAGCTGGCGGGCGGTCGAGTTGACCTTGCTCCCGAGCGCGGCGTTCCGGTGTCGCAGCGTCGCGAGCTGGTGCTGGACGCGCGCCTGGAGCGCCTGCACCTGCGAGCGGTCGTGTCGCGTCTGCGAGTAGGCGAGGAACGAGAGGCCGAGCGCGCCGACCGCGGCGCACCCGACGAGGACGCCGAAGATCGAGATCGACCGCAGGCCGCGACCCTGGTACTCGTCGTAGCTCATACCCACCCGACTTCTCGTCTGGGCTGGGCGGGCCCGGCATCCCTCGTTCGAGGGACGGCTCAGCCGCGCCCTTAGCCGCCGCCGTAGATAGAGATCGGCATGTCGAGGAGGATCTCGTCTCCGGTCGGAAGCTCCGCCTCGAGCCGCTCGAGCAGGTCGGCGGCGCCGGGCGCCGCGGCGAGGAGCCGCAGCACGACCTCTTCCGTCGTCTCGAGCTGGACGAGCTCCTGCTTGAAGGGCCGGGGGAAGCGACCGCGACCGAGATA
The DNA here is from genome assembly GCA_005883235.1 of Actinomycetota bacterium. Next base: position 543 of record VAYE01000141.1, on the reverse strand, counting down.
CCAGCCGTAGAACTTCTTCAGGAAGCTCGACGCGCGGCGCTCGCCGAGCTCGCGAACGGTCTCGCGGACGAAGAGGACGAGCTCGGCGACGACCTCCTCGCGGCTCGGCTCGGCGCCGTCCTCGCCGAGCATCTCGCGCAGCGCCCACGGGTTGCCCTGCGCGCCGCGGCCGACCATGACCGCGCTCGCGCCGGTCGTCGCCAAAACGGCCTGGGCGCGGGCGCGCGAAGTGACGTCTCCCGACGCGACCACCGGCACGTCAACGCGCTCGACGAGCTCGGCCGTCAGCGAGTGGTCGGCCTCGCCGGTGTACATCTGGCGGGCCGAGCGGGGGTGGAGGGTAAGGCTCGCGGCGCCCGCCTCGACGAGCCGAGGGCCGACCTCGAGACACGCGCGAGAGCCGTCCTCGAGCCCGCGGCGCATCTTCACCGAGACGGGGATCTCGACGGCTTGGGCCACAGCGGCGACGATCCGCGCAGCTCGCTCGGGATCCTCGAGCAACGTCGCCCCGGCGCCCGTCTTGGTCACCTTCCTCACGGGGCA
>VAYE01000140.1 GCA_005883235.1 Actinomycetota bacterium | reverse complement strand
CGAGACCGGATCGCGGCGCCGCAGCGCGGGCACGGACGGCCCACGCGGCGGTAGACGCGCCGGCGGCCGCGCGCCCCGGCGACCGACGCCGACATGAGGCGATGCGCGGTCTCGAGCGCGCTCCGCAGATCGTCGTCGCTCGCCTCGTGGAGACGGCGCCACGGGGAGAGCCGGGCCTCCCAGAGGGCTTCGGCCATCCACATGTTCCCGATCCCCGCCACGAGTCGCTGGCGCTGGAGCGCCTCGCCGAGCGGCAGGTCGCCCGGCGCCGCGCGCAGGTTGGCGAGCATCGCGTCGAACTCGGGACGATCGGCGAGGACGTCCGGGCCGAGTCGCCGCACGGCGTCCGACTCCAGCTCGAGGACGGGCCCGTTGAGCTGAACGGCCTCGTGCTCGGAGCCGCGCAGGACGAGCCAGGGGCGTCCGAGCTGCTTGCCGCCGCGCGGGCGCACCCACCAGCGGCCCTTCATCCGCAGATGGCTGCGCAGGACGACGCCGCCCTCGAAGCGGAGGAGGAGGTTCTTTCCCACCGCCTCCACGCCTTCGAGCCGCCGCCCGTCGAGTCGCTCCGCAACGCCGGTCAGCTGCGCCCGCGGATGCGGCGACTCGGCCTCGAGCCGCTCGCCGACGAGGACCTGCAACCGCCGCGCCGCTCGGTGGAGCGAATCGCCTTCCGGCACCCGGCCAGCGTAGAGGCACGTCTACGCTTCCCGCGTGACCGAGCGTACGCAGGCGGCGGTCGCGGGCGCGGCCGCGGCGACGGTCTGGGGCCTCCTCGAGCCGCTCGACGAGCGGTTGTTCCACTCCGATTACCGCGACGTCGCGGTGCTCGGGAAGCTCGTCACACGAGGTGAGGGCTGGAAGGCCGCGGGGTTCGTGCTCCACGCGGCGAACGGAGCCCTCTTCGGCCTCGGCTTCGACGCCGTCCGCCGGCGGACCCGCCTCGCGCCGAGGCCGCTCGCCGTCGGGCTCGCGCTCGCCGAGAACGTCGTCCTCTACCCGCTCGCGGCGCTCGTCGATCGCAAGCACCCGCGCCGCGGCGAGCGACACCTGCCGCCGCTCCTCAGCCTGCGCGTCTTCGCGCAGGAGACCTTCCGCCACGCCGTCTTCGGACTCGTCCTCGGCAGCCTCGTCGAAAGCGCCCGTTCGGGGGATGGCACGAGCGGCGCGCCTGACCGACGCTGAGACTGGCGTCAACACCTAGCGGCGAAAGGCACCACGATGACTGCGGATCAGCTGAAGCGGAAGCTGCGGAACTTTCCGACAGCGAAGCTCACGCGCCTCGTAGCGCTCTCGGCGTAGCGGCGGCGACACATACAGTCCCCGCGTGGACGGGGGCCTCGAGAGCCGTTGGACGACGGTCGGCGGCCTGCGGATCCATGCGCGGGTCGGTGGCCTCGGGCAACGGGGCGGGCCGGTCGTCCTCGTGCCCGGGATCGGCGTCTCGGGGCGATATTTCGCGCCCCTCGCCGGCGCGCTCGTCCCCCACGTTCCGACGCTCGCGATCGATCTCCCCGGCGCGGGCCGCAGCAGCCGGCCGCCGCGGGCGCTGTCGATCCTGGAGCTCGCCGACTCGCTCGCGGCCTGGCTCGACGCGGTCGGCATCGAGCGCGCGGACTTCGTCGGGCACTCGATGGGCACGCAGGTGCTCGTCGATCTCACGGCCCGCATGCCCGACCGCGTCGCGCGGCTCGTCCTCGTCAGCCTGACCGTCGACCCGGCGGCGCGCACGGGCCGGGAGCAGCTGGAGCGCCTCGTCGAGGACGTCCGCAACGAGCGGCTCTCGCTCCTCGCGATCATCGCGCTCGACTACGTCCGCTTCGGCCCGATCCGCTTCGTCGAGACCGGCCGCTACGCGCTCGCCGACCGCCCCGAGGAGAAGCTGCCGCTCGTCCGCGCACCGACCGTCGTGGTGCGGGGCGACCGAGATCCCCTGGTGCCCCAGCGCTGGGCCGAGGAGGCCGCGGGCCTGCTCCCCGATGGCCGGCTCGTCGTCCTCCACGGGGAGCCGCACGGGTGCCACTACTCGGCGGCCGAGCGAATCGCGCGCCTCGTGCTCGACTGAGCCGCGTTACGAGGCGGGGAGCGTGCAGTCGGTGCGGCGCGCCTGGAGCCTCACCGCGAAGAGGCTGCCGGGCCGTCGCCGGGCCACGTAGCGGTCGCAGACGCCGCCGCCGACGTGGACCGCGCAGATGAAGACGGTGGCGCGCGGACCGCTTCCGAAGTGCCCCGTCACCGCCGAGGTGCAGCTCACCCGGCCGGTGGGTCGGGCCGCTCTCCCGACCGCGTGGCGCGCCGCCTTCTGGGCGGCGTCCTGGCACCCAGCGGCGAGCGCCGTCGAAGCGCTCCACCGCGAGCCGCTTCGCGCCGCCGGCGCGGACGTGCTCGACGAGGGCGGCGAGAGCCGGGCGCAGCCAGGCCTCGTCGGGATCGCGGAGCGGGACGAGCGAGCGGCCGCCCCGCTCGACGAACAGCGCCGGCTCGCCGCCGAGGAGCACGACCTGCGCGCCCGCCACCCGCGCCGCCCGCGCCCCCGACCGCCTCGGCCAGGGCGGCGCGGCGCCGTAGGGCTGGGCCGGATCGGCTGCGGCGAGCACGAGCGCCTCCGGTTCGTCCTCCTCGCGCGGTCGCAGCTCGCGGAGCCGCTCGACCGCCCCCGGCAGGGCGAACTGCGCGCCGCCGAGCCCTTCGACGAAGTAGCCGCGACGGCAGACGCCGAGGGTCTCGAGCGCCCGCAGCTCCCCGTAGACGGCGCCGTAGCCGCCCGCGATCCCCTCGCCGCGGACGCCGTCTCGGGTGACGATCCCCTGCCGCTCGAGGAGAAGCTCGGCGAGTGCGCGCCGGTCGGGCCGCTCCGCGAAGAGCCGGTCGGTGAGCGACCAGCGGCCCTGGGTCGCGGTGATCGCGGCGGCGCGGGAGCGCGAGAAGCGCCGGGCCCGAGCCCGTCGCGACGGCTGCCTCGCTTGGTAGCGCCGGGCCGCGCGAAGCGGCGTCCACGCGTCGTTTCGGACCTCTCCGGCCCAGACGAGATCCCACAACGCCGGCAGCGCCGCCTCGGGCTCGAGGCCGGCTTGCTCGACGAGGTCGTACCAGAACTCGGCGCGCCCCCGAAGAGCGGCGCGGATCGCATCGTGCGCCTCGTCCTCCGGCGGCGACGCGGCGGCCGGTCGCCCGAGCGCGGCGGCGTCGTCGCGGAAGAAGACGGCGACGCGGTCGAGCCCCGCGCCGACCCACACGACCTCGCCGGAGGCGCACAGGCCGTCGAGCTGCGCGGGCTGGTATCCGGGGACGCGTCTCGGCAGTACCTCGGACTCCCAGAGCGAGACCGGCAGCGCCATGCCCTGCAGCGGCACGAGCGCCTCGCGCAGCGTCGCGCGCCGGTCGATCCCGTGCCAGTGCGGCAGGAAGCGGCCGAACGCGGCCTGCTCGACCGGCTCGACCTCCTTCCGGAGCGCGGCCAGCGACGCACGCCGCAACCGCCGGAGCACGTCGGGGTCGCACCACTCGCGCTCGGTCCCGCCGGGCCGAAGCTCGCCGCGGACGAGCTTCTCCGCGCGCTCGAGCTCCTGCAGCACGGGCTCGACGTCCCGGCCGAAGCGCGCATTCGCGTCCGCCGTCGTGAACGGCCCGCGCCCCTTCGCAAAGCGCAGCACAAGCTCCGGCAGCGACTCCGGCCCGCCCTCGAGGAACGCCTCCGGCAACCCGCCGGGCGGCATCGCGCCGAGCGCGTCGCGGTAGCGCCCCGCGTCCTCCGCAGCGATCAAGCGCCGCTCACCGGCGACCCGCACCTGCACCGCGCGCCGCTCGTCGAGGAGCGGCCGCGCGAGCGCCTCGTCGTACTCGCCGTCGCGCAGGTCGCCGCGCAGTCGCAGCTGGTCGTGGAGCTCGTCCGGGTTGCGCGGCGACCGCCGAAGCTCGCGCTCGACGTCCTCGACCGCGTCCCGGTCGAGGAGATCGCGGAGCTCCTCCTGCCCGAGCAGCTCACGCAGCAAGTCCCGGTCGAGCGAGAGCGCCTGCGCGCGCCGCTCCGCCGGAGGCGTGTCGTCCTCGTACATGTAGTTCGCGACGTAGTCGAAAAGGAGCGAGGCCGCATAGGGCGAGGCGGAAGCCGTCTCGACGTCGACGACGTCGAGCTCGCGCGTACGCAGGCCGCGCAGGAGCCGCTTCAGCGCCGGCAGGTCGAAGACGTCCTGCAGGCATTCGCGATAGGTCTCGAGCACGACCGGGAACGAGCCGTAGCGCCGCGCGACCTGAAGGAGACCCTGCGCCTTCAGGCGCTGCTGCCAGAGCGGCGTCCGCTCGCCCGGCCGCCGGCGCGGGATCAGGAGCGCGCGGGCCGCGTTCTCGCGGAAGCGGGCGCCGAAGAGGGCGCTGGCGCCGAGCTCCGCGACGACGAGCTCCTCGACCTCGTCGGGATCGACGATCACGTCGTCGACCGGCGGCGGCGCGTCGGCGTCCGGGAGGTGGAGCGCGATGCCGTCGTCCGACCAGAGCGAGCTCACCTCGAGCCCGAGCGACTCGCGGAGCCGCGCGCCCAGAGCGAGCGCCCACGGCGCGTGGACCCGCGCGCCGAAGGGCGTGAGGATGCAGAGTCGCCAGTCGCCGATCTCGTCGCGGAAGCGCTCGACGACGACGGCGCGGTCCGACGGCACCGCGCCCGTCGCGGTCTGCTGCTCGGACAGGAAGGTGAGGAGGTTCTTCGCGGCCCGCTCGTCGAGAGAATGGTCCGCCTGGAGGCGCTCCAAAGCCTTTGCCTCCGGCAGCCCGACGAGCTCGCGGGAGACACGGCCGATGGCCTCGCCCAGCTCGTACGGCCGGCCCACGCCCTCGCCCTTCCAGAACGGCACCGCCCCCGGCACCCCGGGTGCCGGAGAGACGAGCACGCGGTCACGCGTGATCTCCTCGATCCGCCAGGTCGAGGCGCCGAGCAGGAAGGTCTGGCCGGCGCGCGCCTCGTAGACCATCTCCTCGTCGAGCTCGCCGACGCGGCCGCCACCGTCGACGAGGTGGACGCCGTAGAGGCCTCGGTCGGGGATCGTGCCCGCGTTCGTCACCGCGAGCCGTTGTGCGCCGCTGCGACCCCTGATCAGGCCGGCGGTGCGATCCCACACGATCCGCGGCCGCAGCTCCGCGAACTCGTCCGAGGGGTAGCGCCCGGCGAGCATGTCGAGCACGTTCTCGAGCTGCGTGCGCGACAGGTCGGCGAACGGGTACGCGCCGCGCACGAGCTCGTGGAGCTCGTCGACCGAGATCTCCTCCTCGGCGCAGATCGCCACGATCTGCTGGGCGAGCACGTCGAGCGGGTTGCGCGGGATGACCGTCTCCTCGATCGCGCCTTCCCGCATGAGCCGAGCGACCACCGCCGACTCGAGCAGGTCGGCGCGGAACTTCGGGAAGATGCGCCCCTTCGAGACGGCGCCGAGCTCGTGGCCCGCCCGGCCGATGCGCTGCAGCCCGCGCGCGACCGACTTCGGCGACTCGACCTGGATCACGAGGTCGACGGCGCCCATGTCGATCCCGAGCTCGAGCGACGAGGTGGCGACGAGGCACGGGATCTCGCCGGCCTTCAGGAGCTCCTCGACCTCGAGCCGCTGCTCTCGGGCCAGCGAGCCATGGTGGGCGCGCGCGATCTCCCGCGGCGTCGCTTGCGATGCCGCGTCAGAGGCCGCACGGGCTTCGCCCGCGTGGCCGTCGATCGAAGCGAGCTCGTTCAGGCGCAGCGCGAGCCGCTCGGCGAGGCGGCGGTTGTTGACGAAGACGATCGTCGAGCGGTGGCTCTCGACCAGCTTCAGGATCTCGGGGTGGATCGAGGGCCAGATCGAGTTGTAGGAGCCCTCTTCAGGAACGGTCATGTCCTCGAGCGGCACGACCACGCGCAGGTCGAGCTCCTTGGCGCGCCCGGCGTCGACGAGCCGGATCGGGCGGGCTCCCGAGACGAACCGACCGATCTCCTCGAGCGGCCGTTGCGTGGCGGACAGGCCGATCCGCTGGACCGGGTTGTCGGTCAGCCGTTGCAGGCGCTCGACGGAGAGCGCGAGGTGCGCGCCGCGCTTGGTACCTGCAACGGCATGGACCTCGTCGAGGATCAGCGTCTCGACGCCCTTCAGCATCTCGCGCGCGCGTGAGGTGAGAAGGAGGAAGAGCGACTCGGGGGTGGTGATGAGGACGTCGGGCGGCTCGCGGAGCATCGCCGCGCGGTCTCGCTGGGGGGTGTCCCCGGTGCGGACGGCGACGCGCAGGTCGCTCTCGAGGCCCGCCAGCGGCCCGCGCAGGTTGCGCTCGATGTCGTAGTTCAGAGCCTTGAGCGGCGAGACGTAGAGGAGGCGCAGGCCCGTCCCAGGCGCGGGCGTCAGGCGGTCGATGCCGTAGAGGAAGGCGGCGAGCGTCTTGCCCGAGCCGGTCGGCGCCTGGATCAGCGTGTGCTCGC
>VAYE01000139.1 GCA_005883235.1 Actinomycetota bacterium | reverse complement strand
CTCCCGACGACCGCTCGTAGACGAGCAGGCGCGACTCGTCCCGCCGCGTCGCGGGGTGCTGTGCGATCAGCTCGGGCGGGAGCTCGTACTCGAGCGCGGACGACTTCATCCGACGAGAAAGCTACCCTTGCCGCACATGGACGAAGGCGTACTCGAGCGGGCGAGAAGGCGGCTCGCCGGCGCCGCCGAGGGCCGTACCGACCCCGCCGCGGTCGAGGCCGCGCTCGAACGGGCGCGGGCCGGGATCGAGGCGCTCGCCGAGACGACGGCCAAGCTCGAGTCGTCGCTCCCCGGCCGTGTCGAGGAGGCCGTCCAGGACGGCCTGCGCGAGCAGGTCCTCCCCGTCGGGCGGCACCTGGCCGAGGTGCGCGGCCTGATGGGCCAGGCGATCAAGCGGCTCGAGCGGCTCGAGGGCGACCTGCTCGCGGAGCGCCACGGCCGCATCGACGACCTCGCCCTCCTCGTCGACCTGATCGGCTCCGGCTGGAAGGGCGTCGACGAGCGACTGGCCCGGATCGAGAAGAGCCTCGAGGCGGGCGGCGGCGCAGTGGTCTACCGCATCGAAGAGCGCCGCCCCGGACCCGGCTCCGCCGAGACCGGCTAGCCGCCGAGCTCCGCGGCCGGCAGCACGAGCTCGAAGCGGCTGCCGCGCCCGACCTCGCTCTCGAGCTCGATCCGGCCGCCGAGCGCCTCGGCGAGCTCGCTCGCGATCGCGAGCCCGAGCCCCGTCCCTCCACCGCCGCCGCGCGACCAGAACGCGCGGAAGATCCGTTCCCGGTCCTCGGGCGGGATGCCGGGCCCGGTGTCGTCGACGGCGACCGCGACGGTTCCGTTCTCGGAGTGGAGCGCGAGCCCGATCCGGCCGCCGTTCGGCGTCCAGCGAAAGGCGTTCGAGAGCAGGTTGGTGATGATCTGGAGGACGCGGTCGCCGTCGGTGACGATCACGGGCCGCGCGGCGACGTCGTGCCGGTAGTCGATCGAGCGGCGCCGCGCCTCCTCTCCGAACGCGCTGTAGGCGCGCTCGCAGACGCGCTCCATGTCGACCTCCTCACGAGTGAGCGCGAAGCGGTGCGCGTCGAGCTTCGCGAGGTCGAGGACGTCGCCGACGAGCCGCTCGAGACGGGAGGCCTCCGCGGCGATCACGTTCAGCGACCCCGACGGGTTGCGGACGAGACCCTCGCGGAGCGCTTCGACGTGTCCACGAATCGCCGTCAGCGGCGTCCGGAGCTCGTGCGAGACGGACATGAGGAAGTTGCGCTCCCGCTGCTCGGCCTCCGAGAGCCGAGACGTCATCTCCCGGAGTCGATCGGCCAGGTGGCCGATCTCACCCCCGCCCGGCACGCGCGGGATCTCGACGTCGCGACGGCCCTCGGCGACGTCGTCGGCGACTCGTGCGAGCTCGCGCACAGGCCGGGTGATCCTGCGCGTCAGGTAGATCGCGAGGAGACCTGCGACGAGGAGCCCACCGAGCAGCGCGAGCCCGAGGCGGCCGACGAGCGGGATGACGCGCGTGCCGAGCTGGTTCTTCGGGCGCGCGGCCACGATCGCGCCGAAGAAGTTCTTCTCGGGCCCGAGGAAGAGCGGCTTCGCGACCGCGATGTACCGGCGATGCTGGCCTGGCGGGACGAACTCGAACGACAGCGACTTCACCTTGCCGTCCCTCATCTTGTCGATCGGGACGTTCCGCCTGGAGAGAAGCTGGAACTTCGGCGCCTCCTTCGGGAACAGTGCGAAGCCCGGGTTGGCGCGGACGAAGTAGAGGTGGTCGCCCGAGGCGCGCGAGAGCTGCTTGCCGGGAAGCGGGAGGTTCGAGCGCGCCGTCCAGTAGGCGTACAGCTCGGTCAGGCCTCCAGCCTCACGATTGAGGTCGGCGCGTGCCCGCGAGAGCGTGTAGTCGTCGAGCAGCCGGAATGCGATCGCCGCCGCGACGACTTCCGTCGGAGCTGGCGCACGTGGACGTCGACGGTGCGCGTATCGCCGGCGAAGGTGTAGCCCCAGACGCGCTCGAGCAACTGGTCGCGCGTCAGCACGAGGCCGCGGTGGTCGAGGAGCTCCCAGAGGAGGTCGAACTCCTTCGGCGCGAGCTGGATCTCCACCTCGCCGACGCGAACCTCCCGCCGGCCCGCGTCGACGTTCAGGTCGCCGTGCCGGATCTGCGCGCTCTCGCGGGCCTCGCGCGCCGGTGTCGAGCGGCGCAGGATCGACTTCACGCGTGCGACGAGCTCACGCGGGTTGAAGGGCTTCGTCAGGTAGTCGTCGGCGCCGACCTCGAGCCCGATGATCTTGTCGACGTCCTCGTCGCGGGCGGTGAGCATCAGGATCGGAACGTCCGAGCGCGTGCGGATGCGGCGGCACACCTCGATCCCGTCGATGTCCGGCAGCATCAGATCGAGCACGATCAGCCCCGGCTGCTCGGCCGCGACCTGCGAGAGCGCCTCCGAGCCGGTCGACGCCGTCCGCACCGTGTAGCCCGCGTTCTTCAGGTAGAGCGAGACGAACGAGGCGATCGAAGCCTCGTCTTCGACGACGAGCACGTTCTGGGGCGCCGCTGCCATCGCCTCAGGATGCCAGGCCGCGCGGCTCTCAGGTAGACAGCGTGAAGACCTTCTGCTGAGTGGGCAGCAGCTGGCGAGGGTCGCCGTTCACGGAGAAGGTGCCCGCGTTCGAGTCGTAGGCCTGGATCCGGCCCCAGCCCTTCGCGACGACGGCGAGGTCGATCCCGGTTCCCGAGACCTTGATCTTGAATGCCCCGCCGACCATCCGAAAGCGCACGTCCTTCCCCGACCAGATGTCGTGGATGTCGCTGACGTCCTTGTGGCCTTCGTAGCCGGTCACGACGGGCGGAGCGCCGTCGTCAGGGGAGGGATCGACGATCGAGACGCGGCACTGGTCGCACGTTCCGATCACTGTCCCGCGCGCGGAGACGAAGATCACCCCGTCGCCGTTCCGGACGGAGAGGGTGCCGTCGTCGATCGCACGCGTCGCCGCCCACGCGAGCCCCGGGAGGGCGAGCGCAGCCGACGCGACGAGGACGAGGAAGCTCCTCATACTGCCCCGAAGTATCCGGCTCCTCCTTGTGCCCCCGTTGAACGGAAAGTAAGAAAAGCGTAAATGGGCCGAGCGCACGCCGCGTCCAGAGCGGCGGATGCAGGTCTTCTACAGTCGCGTCGGTGAGCGAGCTCCACGAGTTCGGGACGGTCGTCCTGGTCGTGTCGGCCGGCTTCTTCGCGGCGCTCGGGACGTACAAGCTCACGGAGCGCTTCCCGGTACCGGCGCCCGCGCTCTTCCTGCTCACTGCGGCGCTCGCCTCGGACCTTTTCCCGGGGCTCGCCACTGTGATCTCGATCCACAACGTCGAGCGGATCGGCGTCGTGGCCCTGATCGTCATCCTCTTCGACGGCGGCATGCACGTGGGCTGGCGGCGATTCCGCGGGGCTGCGCTGCCGATCACGTCGCTCGGGATCGCGGGGACGTTCGCCACCGCCGCCGCGATGGCGTTCTTCGCCCACACGCTCTTCGGCTTCGACTGGACGATCGCGGGCGTCCTGGGCGCCGCGCTCGCGCCCACCGATCCGGCGGTCATGTTCTCGGTGCTCGGCAACCGGGAGGTCGGCGGGCGGACGGCGGCGATCCTCGAGGGCGAGTCCGGAGCGAACGATCCCGTCGGCATCGCGCTGATGATCGGGATGCTCGCGTACGCGACGAGCACCCACGGCTCGGTCTGGACGGTCGTGCGTGAGTTCTCGCTCGAGATGGCCGTGGGGCTCGTGGTCGGGGTGGCCGGCGCCTGGGGGCTCCTCCGGTTGATGCGGCACGTCTCGCTCCCGAACGAGGGGCTCTACCCGCTCCGGACGCTCGCCGCGGCCGGTGTGATCTACGGGGCGGCCGCGGTCGCGCACGGCTCCGGCTTCCTCGCCGTCTTCGTGGCCGGCCTGCTGATCGGCGACGAGCGCGCCCCGTACAAGGCGGAGATCGAGCGCTTCCACACCTCGCTGGCGAGCATCGCCGAGATCGTCGTCTTCGCCGCCCTCGGCCTCACGATCGACCTCACCGACCTCGGCAGCCAGAACCTCTGGCGCGACGGGCTGCTCCTCGCGCTCCTGCTCGTCTTCGTCGCCCGCCCGCTCGTCGCCGGCGCGCTCCTCCTCCCCGCCCGGCTCAGGCCCGGCGAGCGCCTGTTCGTCATCTGGGGAGGCTTGAAGGGCGCCGTGCCGATCCTCCTCGCCGCGCTCGCGCTCCTCGCGTCGGTGCGCGACTCGGGGCGGATCTACGGGATCGTCTTCGTCGTCGTCGCGTTCTCGGTCCTCGTCCAGGGGACGACGATCCCGCTCGTCGCCTCGCGGCTGCGGATCCCGATGCGCGTCGTGCACCCGGAGCCCTGGGACCTCTCGATCCGGCTCCGGGCCGAGCCGCACGGGGTGCAGCGCTACGTCGTCGCCCGCGGCTCGCGCGCGGCGGGCGAGGCGATCCGCGACCTGCCGCTCGGCGAGCACTCGTGGGTGAGCCTCGTCGTCCGTGACGACGAGCCGCGGCAGGCGCGAGGGTCGCACGTCTTCGCGCCCGGCGACGAGGTGCTCGTGCTCTCGGAGGAGTCCGACGCCTCGGCCCTGCGGCGCCTCTTCGAGGCGTCCGTCGAGTGATCCCGCTCGCCCTCGTCCTCGCGGTCGTCGCGGCTTCGGGAAGGCCACACCTGGCCGACCTGCGCGTGGGCAACGGCGCGGGTCCATTCGCGGGCGACCGGCGCCTCGTCACAACTGTGAGCCCGAACGGCGACGGCTTCCGAGACGCCGCGATCGTCCGGTTCCGGCTCGGCGAGCCCGCCGTCGTGCGGCTCGACGTGCTCAGGACGGACACCATCCGCGAAGGGAGGGCCGCGGTCGCGGTCGTCTGGAGCGCTCGCAGGAGCCTCTCGGCCGGCCCGGGCTGGATCGTCTGGCGGCCGGCGCGCTCGACCCCGCCGCGGACGTACATCCTGCGCCTGACGGTCACCGACCGGCTCGGCCGGACGCGCACGTACGGCGCGTACGGCCCGAGCGGCCGCCAAGACGCTCCGGTCGTCCGCGTGCAGGGGATCGACGCCGCCTTCACGAAGCGGAGCTACGCCCCTGGCGACCTGGCGGAGCTGACGATCGCCACGGACGCCCGGTCGGTCAAGGTGCAGGTCTTCGCGTACGGAAACCAGGCGCATCCGACCCCCCGCGACCTGCGCACGAGCGGAGCCGCGATGACGCCGCCCGTCACCCTCGACTGGACGCGACACCGGAGCGCGCCGGCCCGGATCAGGGTCGTCCGCGCCGGAAACTGGGCCAGCGGCCTCTACTTCGTCCGCGTCACGACCGCCGACGGCCGGGTCGGCTATGCGCCGCTCGTCGTCCGGCCGCGCCGCCTCGGCGCGCACCGCGTCGCGGTCGTGCTCGCCACCAACACCTGGCAGGCCTACAACTTCGCCGACGCGAACGGCGACGGGTGGGGCGACACCTGGTACGTGAGCGGAGAGGAGCGCCGAGTCGACCTCCAGCGCCCGTACCTCGACTTCGGCGTCCCGTTCCGCTTCCACGACTGGGATCTCACCTTCGTCTCGTGGCTCGACACGACCGGCAAGCGCGTCGACTTCCTCACCGACGACGACGTCGAGCGCATCGGGAGCACGGCCGAGCTCGCGCGCGCATACGACCTGATTGTCTTCCCCGGCCACGAGGAGTACGTGACGAAGCACGTCTACGACCTCGTCAGCGGGTACCGCGATCTCGGCGGCAATCTCGCGTTCCTGGCCGCGAACAACTTCTTCCGGCAGGTGACGCGGAGCGGCCGCTGGCTCGTCCGCGGGCGCCTGTGGCGCGATCTCGGCCGGCCCGAGGCCTCGCTCGTCGGCGTGCAGTACGTGGGCTCGAACCACGGCGAGAAGCAGGAGCCGTACGTCGTGCGAGGCGCGAGCTCGGCGCCGTGGCTCTTCGCGGGCACGGGCCTCGCGGACAGCGACTCGTTCGGCCGCTACGGCATCGAGATCGACGCGCGGACGCCGGCCTCGCCGCCGGGGACGCAGCTGCTCGCCGACATCCCGAACCTGCTGGGCGCCGGACGGACGGCCGAGATGACCTACTACGAGACGCCGGCCGGAGCGAAGGTCTTCGCCGCCGGGGCCCTCGACTTCGCCGCGTCCCTCGACCAGCCCGCGGTCTCGAGGCTCGTCGAGAACCTCTGGGCGCGGCTGTTGCGGCCCTAGGAGGGTTTGGCGGAATGTCGTTCGTCGGGCGGGGCGTGATACTCGTTCCGAGGCAAGGACGCAGGGAGCGCTCGTACCTGAAGGTACGGGCGCGACCGAGGACGCCGCATCGGGACGAGTAGCGCGCCCCGCGCGACACAAGCGATATTTCGCCAAACCCTCCTAGTCGTACGAGAAGAAGCCGCGGCCCGTCTTCTTGCCGAGCCGGCCGGCCTCGACCAGCTCGACGAGACGCCGCGGCGGCGCCATCCGCGGCTCCCCGAGCGCCGCGTGCAGCGCCTCGGAGGCGTGCACGTGGACGTCGATCCCGATCAGATCGAGGAGCTCGCACGGACCGAGCGGCCAGCCGGCGCCATGCTTCATGCCCTTGTCGAGATCCTCGGGCGTGATCCGCGCCTCGTCCAGGACGCGGACGCAGTCGTTCAGCAGCGGAATCAGGACGCGGTTGACCACGAAACCTGGGGTGTCGTGGCAGCGGATCGGCGTCTTGCCGACGCGCTCGGCGAAGGCGTAGGCGGCCTCGAAGACGTCGTCCGCTGTCAGCTCGGTGCGGACGATCTCCACGAGCGCCATCAGCGGAGCGGGGTTGAAAGGTGTTGGTGGCGAGGATCGCATCCGCGCCGACGACGCCGTCGAGCTCGGCGAAGAGCTCTCGCTTCACCTCCAGGTCCTCGAAGGCCGCTTCGACGACCAGGCCACAGCCGGCGAGGTCGGACAGGTCGGTCGTGAGCCGGAGGCGCGCCATCGCCGCGTCCCGCTCGGCCTGCTCGATCCTCCCCTTCTCGACTGCGCGGGTCAGGAAGTGGCCGATCCGGCCGGCCGCCTGCTCGCCGAGCTCCGTGCTGACCTCGCGCCCGACGACCTCGACGCCGCCCTGGAGGCACACCTGCGCGATCCCTGCGCCCATCGTGCCGAGCCCGACGACGCCGACCCTGGAGATCTCACCTGGCACGGGCGGCGATCCTACTTCGCGGCGCCCTCGACCAGCGCCCGCGCAACCTCGAACTGCTCCTCGCTGAGCCGGATGTGCGAGTGGCGCCAGATGCTCTGTGGGAAGACCCCGACAGCTTCGACAGGTGGGGCGTCGTGCAGGTCGGAGACGACGGCGAGCGGGCGGATCTCGAACCGCCAGGCCCACCGTTCGCGGGACGGGTCGTGCTCCGGCTCCGCGACGAACTCCACGACGCCGAAGATCGCCTGCCACACGGCCGCGTAGAGGATCCCGAGGTCTCCGCGCTCCACGGCCGGCCGGCGCGACGAGCTGTGGCCGCCGATCGCGGCCGCGTCGATGCGCGCGCCGAGCGGCCGGTCGCCGCGCCCGCGGACGAGGAGCCACCGGGTCACGCCGGCTTCCGCGCGAGCACCCACATGAAGCTGACGAGACCGTGGCCCGGCTCTTCGAACGGGACGACGCGCGCGTCGTCGAGCTCGAAGCCCGCCCCGAGCAGCGCTTCTCGGTTCCACCGCTCGTCGTACGAGGCGAAGAACATCGGCGCGCCGAGCCAGTCGGCGTCGACCTCGTCGTCGGCATTCGCAGTGCCGAGGGTGGCCAGGAACCAGCCACCGGGCACGAGCCAGTCGAAGATCCGGTCGAGCAGCGGCCGCTGCTTCGCGCGCGGAATGTGGCCGAACAGGAAGAGCGAGACCACGGCGTCGAAGCTCGCGGGCTCGAGCTCGAGCTGCGTCACATCCGCCTGCACGAACCGCGCCTGAGGCACGCGCCGGCGCGCGCGCTCGAGCTGCCGCTCCGAGATGTCGACGCCGACGACGCGGTGGTGTGCCGCAAGCGCACGCGTCGCCGGGCCGCCGCCCCCACAGCCGAGCTCGAGCACGTCGGAACCCTCGGGAAGTCGGGTCAGCAACGCCTCGACCCAGTGGAGCGCCGGCGACTCGAAGGACGCGGCCCACTCCGCGTAGCGCTCGGCGATCGCGTCGTAGCCGCGCCGGACGACCTCTTCAGGAGCTTCGGTCAGAGCCGTTCGACGACGGCCGCGATCGCCTGCCCGAAGCCGATGCACATCGAGGCGATCCCAAAGCGCGCCTCGCGCCGGTCGAGCTCGTTCACGAGCGTCGCCGTGATCCGGGCTCCCGTCGCTCCGAGCGGGTGCCCGAGCGAGATTCCGCCGCCGTTCGGGTTGACGTCCTGCATCCGGTCCTCGAGCCGCGCATCCTTCGCGAACTGGAGGACGACCGACGCGAAGGCCTCGTTCACCTCGATGACGGCGACGTCGTCCCACCCGAGGCCGGCCCGCTCGAGCGCCTTCGCGCACGCTTCGGGGTTCCCGTGCAGCATCCGGTGCGGATCGACGCCCGCGAGGCCGAAGGAGACGAACCGCGCGCGAGGCTCGAGCCCGAGCCGCTCGACCGCCCGCTCGCTCGCGACGAGGACGGCCGCCGCGCCGTCGCAGATCTGGCTCGAGTTCCCCGCCGTGACCTTGCCGTCGGGGAGGAACGCGGGCCGGAGCGCCGCCAGGGCCTCGAGCGACGTGTCCTCCCGCGGCGTCTCGTCGGCGTCGACGAGGACGCCGACGTGCGGGTTCGCGACCTCGATCGGCACGATCTCGTTCGCGAACCGGCCTTCCTCGCCCGCCGCGACCGCACGCCGGTGCGACTCGAGCGAGTACGCGTCCAGGTCCTCGCGCGTCAGGCTCCACTCACGGGCGATCACCTCGGCCGAGATCCCCTGCGGCACGATCTCGAAGCGTTCGAGCAGCCGGTCGGAGAGGTCGCCGCCGCTCGACCCCATCGGCACGCGCGACATCATCTCGACCCCCGCCGAGACGACGACGTCCAGATGACCCGCCTGGATCGCCGCGGCGGCGTTCATGGTGCCCTGCATCGACGAGCCGCACTGCCGGTCGACGGTCGTGCCGCACACGCTCTCGGGCCAACCGGCGACGAGCGGCGCCATCCGGCCGATGTTCCAGCCCTGCTCGCCGACCTGCGTCACGCAGCCCATCTGCACGTCCTCGACCTCCGCCGGGTCGAGACCGGTTCGCGCGACGAGCCCGTTCAGCACCTGAGCCGCGAGCTCGTCGGCGCGGACGGAGGCAAGCGCGCCGTTCCGCCTGCCGATCGGCGAGCGGACTGCATCGACGATGAAAGCCTCGGCCACCGCTCCGAGTTTAGGCGTCGCGCGGCCGCGTCTCGTGCGCGAGCCAGATCCGGCGCGGCCGGAGCGCCTGGAGCGCCGCACCCGACTCCGCAGCGTCGAAGTCCTCCCAGCGGTACGCGACGTCGCCCGCGACGACCACGAGCCCGTCGTCCGTGTCGACGAGCACCGACTGGTGGCCGGGCGAGTGACCCGGCGTCGGGATGACGCGAACTCCCGGCACGATCTCCGCCTCGCCGTCGAGCTCGACGTAGTTGGCGCCCTCGAACTCGACCCACTCCGGAATCGTGTAATCGGGCTCGCGGGCCGCCTCGCGCTCCCGGCGCTGCACGTAGATCGGAAGGCCTGGAAAGAGCCGATTCCCGCCGCAGTGGTCGAAGTGGAGGTGCGTGTTGATCACGCACGCGACGTCGCGTGGGATCCGCTCCGGGTAGATCGTCGGGCGCCACTCCTCGTCGAGCTCAGGCGTCGTGTCGATCATCCCCGTGTCGAGACGCCCTTGAGCTCGTGCTCGCCGCGCTCTTCGAACTGGATTCCCGAGCCGGCGACGAGATCCCTGACCGTGCTCGTCACCACCACCTCGCCCGCCTCCGCTGCCGCTGCCGCACGTGCGCCGATGTTCACCGCGATCCCCGCAGGCTTCTCGCCGACGAGGCGGCACTCGCCGGTGTGGACGCCGGCCCGCACAGCGAGGCCGAGCGGCTCGACGGCCTCGTGAATCGCGTGCGCGCAGCGGATCGCGCGAGCCGGGCCGTCGAAAGTGGCGAAGAAGCCGTCGCCTGCGGTGTCGACCTCCGACCCGCGAAAGCGTCGAAGCTCCCCGCGGATCACTGCGTGGTGGCGGGCCACGAGCTCCGCCCAGGCGTCGTCGCCGGCCTCCGCCGCCCTCTCCGTCGAGCTGACGAGATCGGTGAAGAGGACGGTGGCTAGCACGGTCTCGGGCTCGGGGGCCTCCTCGAGCGTGGCGACGAACCGCTCGAGCTCGTCGGGGATCTCGGGCGAGAGGAACGTGCCCCAGTAGTCCTCGCCCGGAATCCGGATGAGCCGCGCGTTCCGGATTCGATGGGCGACGTCTTTCGCGCCGTCCGCGGCGAGCTCGCCGCGAGAGAGTACGAGCGTCGGCACGTGGATCGCGGGGAGAATGTCGCGCAGGTCGGTGTCCGCCCACATCCGATTGAGCGCATAGCCCGCAGCGGGGGTCGCGCCGACCCGCATCGCGTTCGCGAACCACTCGCGGTCCTCCGCATCCGCGGACAACGTCGGAGAGACCTCGGCGAGCAGTGTGTCGGCGAAAGGGAGCGTGCCCCAGCCGTCCCGGAGTACGCGCAGCTCCCGGTCGTACGCTTCGCTCGGCTCCCGGTAGGCGGCCGGTTGGAAGAGCGCGAGCGCGATCGTCCGCTCCGGGTACGTCGCCGCGTAGAGGCACGCCATCGTCGAGCCCTCGTGCGGCCCGAACACGACCGCACGCTCCGAGCCCACGGCGTCGAGGACCGCGCGTAGGTCCTCCATCCGCGTCTCGAGCGTCGGGAACAGGCCGCCCCGGTCGGACAGGCCCGTGCCGCGCTTGTCGAAGAGGATCAGCCGGAGCGATTCGGCAAGACGATCGTAGAACGGCCGCCAGTGCCGCGACTCCCAGTCGTAGACGAGGTTCGAGAAGAAGTCGGGAACGAGGACGAGGTCGATCGGCGCGTCTCCGACGACGTGGTAGGCGATCGAGGCGTCGCCGCTCCGGGCGTACCGAACGTCGAGGGCCACCCCTCAGCCGCCCACGACCGAGTAGAGACGCCAGCTCCCCACGCCTTTGAGCTCGCGCTCTCCCCGCTCCTCGAACGCGATCCCCGAGCCGGCGACGAGGTCGCGGACGGTGCTCGAGACCAGCACCTCTCCCGCCTCCGCCTGAGCCGCGACGCGCGCGCCCGTGTGCACCGCGATCCCGCCCACCTTGCCGTTCATCAACTCGCACTCGCCGGTATGGAGGCCCGCCCGCAGCTCGAGACCGAGGGTCCGGATCGTGTCTCGGATCGCGCACGCCGCGCGAATCGCCCGCGCCGGCCCGTCGAAGGTGGCGAGGAAGCCGTCGCCCGCGGTGTCGATCTCGCGACCGCGAAACCGCGCCAGCTCCTGCCGGACGGCTGCGTGATGGGCCTCGAGAAGCTCGCGCCAGCGGCGGTCGCCGAGCTCGGCGGCTCGCCTCGTCGACTCGACGAGGTCGGTGAAGAGCACGGTCGCGAGCACCCGGTCGGGCTCCGGGGCCGGCCGCACGCCGGTGACGAACTCCTCGACCTCGTCCACGACCTGGTCGGCGTCGATCCACGGCACGTGGTCGTCGCCTGACAGCTCGACGAAGCGCG
>VAYE01000022.1 GCA_005883235.1 Actinomycetota bacterium | reverse complement strand
ACGTGTCGAAGAAGACGCCGGCCTTGCCGGCGAAACGCTCCGCGAGCGCCGCGAGATCGGCGATTCCGCCGTGCGCGATGATCAGCTGCGCCGCCGGGTAGCGGCCGACGAGCCGCGCCAGGTGGTCGGCGATCGGCGGCAGCCCGCGTCCGCCGTGGATGAGGATCGGCACGCGCCGGTCCGCGGCCAGCTCGAAGACGGGGGCGAGCCGCTCGTCGTTTAGGAGGAAGCGCTGCGCGCGGGGGTGCAGCTTGATCCCGCGGGCGCCCTTGTCGAGGCAGCGCGTCGCCTCCTCGACCGGCTTCTCGGAGAGGTCGAGGCGGACGAACGGGATCAGCCGCCCCCCCGAGCGCTCGGCGTACTCGAGCGTCCTGTCGTTCGCCGCGCTGAAGGCGGGGTGCCGGTCGGGCTCGTCGAGGCAGAACATGAAGGCGCGGGAGACCCCGAACCGTTTCTGGACGCGCTCGAGCTCGTCGTAGTCGCCGCTGAACCCGTCGATGTCGGTGCCGAGGTGGACGTGTGCGTCGAAGATGTCGGCGTCGTCGGGGAGGTCGCGCCGGAGCTGCCGCTCCCACGTCTCCATCAGCTTGTCCGCTCGGGCGAGCGCCTCGTCCACCACCTGAGCTTATCCGGGGGGAAGCGGCAGCCGACGGTGCCGATATACGATCCGCCGCATGAGCGACGTCCTGATCGTCGGCGACTCCGTGCGCACCCCCGAGATCCGGCACGAGGTGCCTGTCGGCGTGCCCGACTCCTTCCTCTACGCCGAGCACGACGGCCGGCGGGTGGTCGTGGTCGGGAGCTTCGAGGTGCAGCGGGTCGAGGCGGCCGAGGCCGGGCTCGAGGTCTACGCCTTCGAGCGGTTCGGCCGGGACGAGCTGCAGGAGCAGGGGCTCAACTACCACGAGATTCTCCGTGAGGTGACGGTGCGGGTCTGCTCCGAGCTCGGCGTCGAGAGCGCGGTCGTGCCCCCGGACTTCCCAGTCGAGATCGCCGACCGGCTGCGGGAGAGCGGCGTCGAGGTGCGGCCCGACCGGCCGTTCTTCGTCGGCCGCCGGCGCGTGAAGAACGAGTCCGAGCTCGCGGGCATCAGGCGCGCCCAGCGCGCGTGCGAGGCCGCGATGGACGAGGCGCGGGCGCTGCTCCGGCGCGCCGAGCGCTCGAACGGCGTGCTTCGCCTCGACGGCGAGCCGCTGACCTGCGAGCGGCTGAAGTCCGCGATCGAGCGCGTCTTCAGCGACCACGGCGTCTCGTCCGACGATCCGATCGTCTCGCACGGAGCACAGACCGCCGTCGGCCACGACACGGGCTCGGGTCCGATCGCGCCCGACGAGCCGATCGTGCTCGACCTGTATCCGCGCGACCGGTCGACCGGCTGCTACGCGGACATGACGCGCACCTTCGTCGTCGGCACGCCGCCGGACGAGCTCGCCGAGTACGCGCGGCTCGTCAAGGAGGCGCTCGACCGCTCCCTCGGCGAGATCCGCGCCGGCGCGACCGGGCGGCACCTCTTCGAGGTCGCCTGCGACGTCTTCGAGCGCCACGGCTACCCGACTCTGCGCACGAAGGACCAGGGCGAGGTGCTCGTGGACGGCTTCTTCCACAGCCTGGGCCACGGGGTGGGGCTCGAGGTGCACGAGCAGCCGGCGCTCGGGAAGGTCGGCGAGGAGCTCCTCGCGGGCGACGTCGTGACGATCGAGCCGGGCCTCTACCGCCGCGGCTTCGGCGGCTGCAGGCTCGAGGACCTCGTGCTCGTCACGGCGGACGGGGCCGAGAACCTCACGGAATACCCGTACGACCTGGCGCCCTAGGCGCGGGTTTAATAACTCGCAAATCGGGTAGATCGGACTCCGAATATCTTCTTGGGCCGCTCGGCCCCGGCGCGTTTCGGCTGCCCGAGGCTGGGCTCGAAACTAGGGAGGCACGTCATGGCTGTAGTTGCCGAGGACGTCCGCGCAGCCCCCGCCGAGGCCCTACCGGTCGCCGATCCGGCGCCGCTCGGGCTGGCGGCGTTCGCGCTGACGACCTTCATCCTGAGCGGGCACAACGCCACGTTCATCCCGGACTTGATCTGGGTCGGTCCCGCGCTGTTCTACGGCGGGCTGGTCCAGCTCCTGGCCGGAATGTGGGAGTTCCGCAACCGCAACGTCTTCGGCTCGACCGCATTCTCGACGTACGGAGGCTTCTGGCTCGCGCTCGGCATCTTCGTGACGTTCGCGACGCTCTCGAAGTCCTTCGCCGCCGCGATCACCGCGAACAAGGCGGACCTGCCGAACGCGCTCGCGTGGTTCCTGCTCGCGTTCGCGATATTCAACCTCTACATGCTCCTCTGGAGCACGCGGGTGAACGCGGCCGTCTTCGGCGTCTTCCTGACGCTGCAGATCACCGAGGTGCTGCTCGTGGTCGGCTTCTTCATGGAGGCGCACGGTCACGCGAACAACGGCTGGCTCCATGCCGGCGGCTGGGTAGGGATCGTCACCGCAGCAGTGGCTTGGTATACCTCCGCGGCGGGCGTCGTGAACGGGATGTCGCCGAGGCCGGTGCTTCCGGTCGGGTCGCCGTTCTGGGGCGCGGTCCCGGAGGTTTCGCGCCGCACCAGGCCGATGCCGCAACGAGCGGGCTAAGGAGGCGTAGATGACGACGACGCAGACCGGGGGTCAGGCGATCGAGACGATGCTCCTCGAGGAGCGTCGGTACCCGCCGCCGGAGGACTTCGCGGCCCAGGCGAATGCGCAACCCGAGATCTACGAGCGCGACTGGGAGGAGTTCTGGGAGACCGAGGGTCGCGAGCGGCTGACCTGGTTCGAGCCGTTCTCGAAGCTCTACGAATGGGAGCTCCCGTACGCGAAGTGGTACCTCGGCGGCCAGCTCAACGTCTGCTTCAACTGCGTCGACCGGCATCTAGAGGCCGGAAACGGCGACAAGGTCGCCTACTACTGGGAGGGCGAGCCGGAGGAGGACCGGCGGACGATCACGTTCGCCGACCTGCAGCGCGACGTCGTGCGGTTTGCGAACGCGCTGAAGAAGCTCGGCGTCGGCAAGGGAACGCCGGTCGGGATCTACATGGGCATGGTGCCGGAGCTGCCGGTGGCCATGCTCGCGTGCACCCGGCTCGGCGCTCCGCACACCGTCGTCTTCGGGGGCTTCTCCGCCGACTCGCTCTCCGGCCGTCTGAACGACATGGAGTGCGAGCTCCTGATCACGCAGGACGAGGGCTGGCGGAACGGCGCGACGGTTCCGCTCAAGCGGAACGCCGACGAGGCCCTCGACGACTCACACGGCGTGAAGAAGGCGGTCGTTCTTCGCCGCACGGGCGGAGACGTCCAGATGAAGGAGGGTCGTGACGTCTGGTGGCACGACGTGGTCGAGGGCGAGAGCGACGACCCCGAGTCATGCGCCTGCGAGCCCATGGACTCGGAGGATCTCCTCTACCTGCTCTACACGAGCGGGACGACCGCCAAGCCGAAGGGAATCGTCCACACGACCGCCGGCTACCTCGCCGGCGTCTCGACGACTCACCACTACATCTTCGACGTCAAGCCCGACTCGGTGTACTGGTGCGCCGCGGACATCGGCTGGGTGACCGGCCACAGCTACATCGTCTACGGCCCGCTGTGCAACGGGACGACCGGCGTCATCTACGAGGGCGTGCCCAACTTTCCCGACAAGGATCGCTGGTGGGCGATCGTCGAGCGCTACAAGGTCGACATCCTCTACACGGCGCCGACGGCGATCCGCACGCACATGAAGTGGGGGCCGGAGCACGCGCAGAAGCACGACCTCTCGTCGCTCCGCCTCCTCGGGACCGTCGGCGAGCCGATCAACCCCGAGGCGTGGGTCTGGTACCGCGAGCACGTCGGCGGCGACCGCACGCCCGTCGTCGACACGTGGTGGCAGACCGAGACCGGGATGATCCTGATCACGCCGCTTCCCGGCGTGACGACGCTCAAGCCCGGCTCGGCGACGAAGCCCTTCCCGGGGGTCGACGCGGCGGTCTACGACGAGGAGGGCAACGAGGTCGGCCCGGGTGGGGGCGGCTACCTCGTCCTCAAGCGCCCGTGGCCCGCGATGCTGCGCGGGATCTACAAGGACGACGAGCGGTACCGCGAGACGTACTGGTCGAAGTACGACGACGCGTATTTCGCCGGCGACGGAGCGCGGATCGACGAGGACGGCGACTTCTGGCTCCTCGGCCGCGTCGACGACGTGATGAACATCTCGGGCCACCGGATCTCGACGATCGAGGTCGAGAGCGCGCTCGTCGACCACCAACGCGTGGCAGAGGCGGCCGTCTGCGGCCGCAAGGACGAGCGGACCGGCCAGGCGATCGTCGCCTACGTCAGCCTGAAGGGCGGCGACGAGGGCTCGGTCGAGATGCTCGAGGAGCTCCGGGCCCACGTGGGCAAGAAGATCGGCCCGATCGCGAAGCCCGCGAACATCGTGTTCACGCCCGAGCTGCCGAAGAC
>VAYE01000021.1 GCA_005883235.1 Actinomycetota bacterium | reverse complement strand
GCGAAGGCCTTCAGGTCGGCCTGGATGCCGGCTCCCCCGCCCGAATCGGACGTGGCGATCGTGAGACAGCGAGCGACTGACATGACTCCCTTCGCCGGTGCGAACCGGATCAGGTTCGACGGGTGTGATCTCAGCCCCGAACGGGGCACCCCGGTTTCCCGAGGCTAGCATCGGCACCGTGACGCGCGCGCGCTACGAGGGCCTCGCCGACTGGTACGAGTCCACCCTTCTCGGCGATCCGGTCGTGCCGGACACGGCTTCGCGGTTGCTCGGAAGCGGGCCCGGCCGGCTGCTCGACGTCGGCTGCGGAACCGGCTTCCACACGGTGCGGTTCGTCGAGGCGGCCTGGTCGGTCGTGGGCGTCGATCCGTCCGACGACCAGCTTCGGCTCGCACGTCGGCGCAGCCTGCGGAGGACGTTCGCGACGTGCGAGCCGAAGACGCCGCGGTAGACGTGCGCCTCGTCGACGACGACGTAGCGGAGGTTCGCGAGCACGTCGCCCCACCGGTCGTGGTGCGGGAGCACACCCACGTGCAACATGTCCGGATTCGTCAGGACGAGGTTCGCCCAGCGGCGGATCTGCCAGCGTCGCTCGGTCGGCGTGTCCCCGTCGTAGATCGCCGCTCGCACACGCGGCACGCGGAGCGCCGTGAGGCTGCGCGCCTGGTCCTGCGCGAGCGCCTTCGTGGGGTAGAGGTAGAGCGCCCGCGTCTTCGGCTCGCGGGCGAGCGCGTCGAGCACCGGCAGGTTGAAGGCGAGCGTCTTCCCGCTCGCGGTGCCGGTGGTGACGATGACGTTCTCCCCACGGGCCGCGGCCTCCCAGGCCAGCGCCTGGTGGACGTAGAGCGAGTCGAGGCCCTTCGCGTCGAGTGCCGCGCGCACGCGCGGGTCGAGCTCAGCCGGCAGGGGCGCGAGCTGCGCCGCCGCGGACGGCACCGTCTCGACGTGCGCGAGCTCCTCTCCCCGGAGGAGCTCGTCCCAGAGCGCTACGGGCGCCACGCTCACCGGCGGCACCGGAGGGCGATCGCGATCGGATAGTCGCGGGAGCCCGGTTCCTCCACGCGCTCGAGCGCGAGGCCTGCGTCGAGGAACACCTGCAGGAACTCCCCGAGCGGGAGGTGCGTCGCGCCGACCCGCGCACGCAGGCCGTGCGGCGTGACCCCGGGCGCGTCCTCGTAGCGACCGGCGCGGCGGTACCAGTCGCGGTGGAGCTCGGGGACGCCCTCTCCGGCGGCGAACAGCGAGTGTGGCCCGACGAAGCACGGATGCGTGCCGACGTAGACGAACGGCGCGCCGGCTTTCAGGACACGCGCGGTCTCCCGGCAGACGGCCGCGAAATCGCCGACGTCGGTGTGCGTCCAGAGCGAAACGGCGGCATCGAACTCGCCGTCGCCGAAGGGCAGCTCCTCCCCGAGTGCACGGACGACCTCCAGGCCGCGCCGACGTGCGAGCCGAAGCTGGTCGTCGGACGGATCGACGCCGATGACCGACCAGGCCGCCTCGACGAACCGCACGGTGTGGAAGCCGGTTCCGCAGCCGACGTCGAGCAGCCGGCCGGGCCCGCTCCCGAGCAACCGCGAAGCCGTGTCCGGGACGACCGGCTCGCCGAGGAGGGCGGACTCGTACCAGTCGGCGAGACCGTCGTAGCGCGCGCGCGTCACGGTGCCGATGCTAGCCTCGGGAAACCGGGGTGCCCCGTTCGGGGCTGAGATCACACCCGTCGAACCTGATCCGGTTCGCACCGGCGAAGGGAGTCATGGCAGTTCCTCGTTGTCTCACCATCGCGACCTCCGACTCGGGCGGCGGCGCCGGGATCCAGGCCGACCTGAAGGCATTCGCGGCCGCCGGCTGCCACGGGATGAGCGCGCTCGTCGCGCTGACCGCCCAGAACACGGCCGCCGTCACCGCGGTGCACGAGCTGCCGAGCGGGTTCGTCGTCGCGCAGCTCGACGCGGTCTTCGACGACATCGGCGTGGACGCGGCCAAGACGGGCATGCTCTTCTCGCGCCGCCTGATCGAGACCGTGGCCGACTTCCTCGCCGCCCACCCCGTGCCGCTCGTCGTCGATCCCGTGATGGTCGCGAGCTCGGGGGCGCGGCTGCTCCAGGAGGACGCGGTCGCGACCTATGTCGATCGGCTCTTCCCGCTCGCAACCGTCGTGACGCCGAACCTCCCGGAAGCCGAGGCGCTGGCCGGCTTCCACGGCCCTCGGCGCGACATGGCCGAGCGGATCCGCGAGCTCGGCTCGCGCGCGGTCGTTGTCACCGGCGGCCACGGCGACGAGCCGGGCGACCTCCTCCTCGACGACAAGGGCGAGTTCCTGATCCCGGTCGAGCGGCGCGAGCGGCGCGCGACGCACGGCTCCGGCTGCACGCATTCCGCGACCTTGGCGGCGCACCTCGCGCGTGGGGCGTCGCTTCGGGATGCGGCCCGAGCGGCCGCGGCCGCCGCCGCCTCCGCGGTCGCGAACGGGCTCGAGGAGCTCGGCGCCGGGGAGGGCCCCGTGGACGTGCTCGCGGTGGGAGCCGTGCGATGAGCGTCGCGCCCGGAGCCTCGCTGCGCGGGATCCGCGAGGCGAAGCCCCTCGTGCACCAGATCACCAACTACGTCGTCATGAACGAGACGGCGAATGCGACGCTCGCGCTCGGTGCGCTGCCGGTGATGGCGCACGCCGTCGAGGAGGTCGAGGAGATGGTCGGCCTGGCGAGCGCGCTCGTGCTCAACATCGGGACGCTCTCCGCCCCCTGGATCGAGTCGATGCTCCGGGCCGGAAAGGCCGCGTCGGCGCGCGGCATCCCCGTCGTCCTCGACCCTGTCGGCGCGGGCGCGACGCGCCTTCGGACCGAGACCGCGCTGCGGCTTCTCGACGTCGTGGACGTGACCGTCCTGCGCGGGAACGCGGGCGAGGTCGCGTCCCTCGTGGGAGTGGAAGCCGAGGTGCGCGGGGTGGAGTCGATCGGGAGCGCCGAGTCACCCGCCGACCTGGCCCCCGAGGCCGCGCGCCGGTTCGGCTGCGTCGCGTCAGTGACCGGCCCGGTCGACCACGTCTCCGACGGGGAAGGCGCGGTTGCGATCGCGAACGGGCACGAGCTCCTCGCGACGGTGAGCGGCACCGGCTGCATGTCCTCGGCGCTCACTGCGTGCTTCCTCGCCGGGAAGCCGGACGACCCCGTCGCGGCCGCGGCCGAGGCGCTCGTCGCGTTCGGCGTTGCCGGGGAGGATGCCGCCGAGGGCGCGCGCGGGCCGGGGTCGTTCCACGTCGGTCTCTACGACGCGCTGGCGGCGCTCGACCCCGAGACCCTCGACGGCCGCGCGCGGGTCGAGCCGTGAGGGTGCACGCGCTCGTGTCGGAGCTGGCCGCGGCGGAGCGTGCGGTCGCCGACGGAGCGACGGTCGTGCAGCTGCGGCTGAAGGACGCCGACACGGCAGAGGTCGTGGCGGCCGGCGAGTCCATGCTCGCGGCGTGCCGTGACGCCGGAGTCGCCTTCGTCGTGAACGACGACGTCGAGGCGGCGCTCCGACTCGCGGCCGACGGTGTCCACCTCGGGCAGGGCGACGCCGGCGCCGAGCGCGCGCTCGAGGCGGGGCTCCTGCTCGGCCTATCGGCGGGAGGCGTGGAGGAGGCCCGCGCGGCCGATGCGGCCGGCGCCTCGTACGTCGGCGCGGGGCCGGTATGGGCCACGCCGTCGAAGCCGGACGCGGGGGCGCCGCTCGGTCTGCGTGGGCTCGCCGCGATCTGCGGAGCCGTCGCGGCCCCGGTGGTCGCGATCGGCGGGGTCGACGCCTCGAACGCGGCTGACTGCATCCGCGCGGGCGCGGCCGGCGTCGCGGTCATCCGGGCGGTCGCGGAGCTGCGCGCGTTGCGCGCCGCGGTGGACGCGGCGCTCGGCGACCGCCTCACCGCGTGAGCAACCCGGCGCAGAACCGACACAGCGGCGGCACATCGCCCCGCGTACGCTTTTGCCAGGGGGCCTCGCTGCCCCCTTGGGGGGCGGTGGGGGTGGGCCACCGCCCGAGGCGCCGGGGATGAAGCTCTCCGAGCTCGGCGAGCTCGGCCTCATCGCCGAGCTCGAGCGGCGCGGGCTCGCGCGCGGGATCGAGAACGACGCGGCCGAGCTCTCCGGCGGGATCGTCGTCACGCAGGACGCGCTCGTCGAGGGCGTCCACTTCCGGCTCGACTGGATCTCCTGGCGCGACCTTGGCTGGCGGGCCGCCGCGGTCAACCTCAGCGACCTCGCTGCCTCCGGCGCCGTGCCCGAAGGGCTCCTCGTGAGCCTCGCGCTCCCCGCCGACACGGCCGTCGACGACGTGCTCGCGCTCTACGAGGGCATGGCCGAGACCGACGTGCCCGTGATCGGCGGCGACACCTCACGTGCGGAGCGCGTCACGCTCTCGGTCACCGCCCTCGGCCGCTCCGAGCGCGTGCCCGGGAGAGGCGGCGCGAAGCCCGGCGACCGGCTCGTCGTCACCGGCCCGCTCGGCGCGGCGGGCGCCGCGTTCCGGGAGCACCGCTACGTCCGCCCCCCGCTCCGGCTCGCCGAGGGACGCGCGCTGGCCGCGCACGCGACCGCGATGCTCGACCTCTCCGACGGCCTCGCCGTCGACGCGCAGCACA
>VAYE01000020.1 GCA_005883235.1 Actinomycetota bacterium | reverse complement strand
TACTCCACGCCGATGAAGTGGGCCGCGCTCATCGCCTGGGTCCTCACTGCCGGAGGAGGCTTCGTGCTGCTGTCGATCTGGCTTGCTCGCGGCGGGATGCGCCAGGGGTCCGGTGGAGGAAGCCGGATCCGGCCGCCGCTCGTCCTCAGCCACTTCTTGCTCGCTGCGACCGGGCTCGTGATCTGGATCGTCTACCTCGCGAAGGACAAGGACGTGCTCGCCTGGATCGCTTTCGCGATCCTCGCGGTCGTCGCTGTGCTCGGCTGGACGATGTTCGCGATCTGGCTCCGCCGCCGCCAGGCACGCGCGGCGACGGCGGGCACGGTCAGCCCGGACACGCCCGCCGAGCAGAGCTTCCCCGTCCCGATCGTCGCCCTGCACGGCCTCCTCGCGGTCACCACCGTCGTCCTCGTCTTCCTGACGGCCGTCGGCGTCGGCGGCAGCTAGCTCCGACAGGCACGTACCATCGGCGCGTGCCCGAAGATGGCCACCGGCCCTTCTGCGCTCGATCGCCGAGGTCGCGCGGGCGATCTTCTCGGCGCGCGCCGCGTCGATCCTGCTCCTCGACGAGGAGACGGACGAGTTCGTCTTCGCCGCGGTCGCGGGAGAGGGCGCCGACACGCTCGTGGGGCGGCGAATCCCGTCGAGCACCGGGATCGCAGGCTGGGTGTTCGTCACGCGGCAGCCGCTCCTGGTCGATGACGTCGGAGCCGACTTGCGGTTCGTCGCGAGGCGGCCGCGAGCACTGGCTACGTCCCGCGCGGGCTGATGGCGGTGCCGCTCCTCCGCGACGAGCACGCGCTCGGCGTGCTCGAGGTGCTCGACCGGCCGGAGCAGAGCGCCTTCAGTGTCCCCGAGATGGACCTGCTCGGCCTGCTCGCAAGCCACACGACGATCGCGCTCGACGCCCTCCGGAACACCGCCAAAAGCTGAGCGGAGCGCCGAGGGGTGGCGCAGGCGCCGAAAGCGATGTACAAGGAGAGGACTGCGGCTCGTTCTGGAACCGAGGACAAGCGAGGGGAAGGATGGACGAGTTGCACACGCTCGACTACGTCGAGTTCCTCCGAGCCGGGAGCTACGCCAGGGGCACGTTCCAGTGCACGGCCTGCGGGCGCACGGTGACGCTGAACCGCGAGCTGCCGCTCTGCCCGACGTGCGGCGACGGGTTGTGGGAGCGGGCCCAGTGGACGCCGTTCAGCGCCGAGCGGGCAGCGCTTCGGTCTCGCCTGACGACGTAGCCGACGACGGCAGCAGGCGCTCGGCCGCGGCGGCGAAGTTGGCGCGGCCGGCGCCGTCGCGGTCGTCGGCGGGAAACTCCTCGCCCTCGGAGAGCCACACCGCCTCCGTCGCGGGGTCACGTGCCCGGAGCGAATCCGCAAAGGTGTGGGCGGCTGGACCGGCGGCGATCGAGGGCTCGGCGACGAGCTCGACGACGAGCGGCGGCCGGTCGAGCTCGACCCGGCCCTGCACCTCGAGCGCGCGACGGGCGGACTCGGCGCCGACGTCGTCCCGCCGGCCGGCTTCCTCCACTCTCGCGGCCGCCTCGCGCAGGCGTTCCTCGCCGAGTCGGCCGTCTCGCACCGCGTCGAGGATCGCCTCGTGCACGCGCTCGACTGCATCCGCGCCGAGGTCGGCGCCGAGGCAGAGCGCGTCCGCGCCCGCCGCGAGCGCCCGCACGGCCCCGTCCTCGACACCGACCGCTGCGCTTACGGCCCGCATCTCGAGCGCGTCCGTGATCGTGAGACCGCGGAAGCCGAGCTCCTCGCGGAGGAGCCCGTGCAGGATCCGGCGGCTGAGCGTCGCCGGCACGTCGTCGAGCTCCGGCACGCGGATGTGCGCGGTCATGATCGCCCGGACGCCGGCCTCGATCGCGGCCCGGAATGGAAGCAGCGCGTCGGCGAGGTCGCCCGACGCGGTCGGGAGCTCGAGGTGCGAGTCCTGCTCGGTGTCGCCGTGGCCGGGGAAGTGCTTCGCGCAGGCGGCGACGCCGGTCGACTGCATCCCGACGACGAAGGCGGCGACGTGGCGGGCGACGAGCTCCGGGTCGGAGCCGAAGGAGCGAACGCCGACGATCGGGTTGCGGGGGTTCGAGTTCACGTCCGCGACCGGCGCGAGGTCGAGGTTCACGCCCACGGCGGCGAGGTCGCGCCCGATCGCGGCGCCGACGCGCTCGGTGAGCTCGACGTCGTCGACCACGCCGAGCGCGTGGTTGCCGGGATACGAGCTCCCGCGCGCGTGCTCGAGTCGCGTCACGTCGCCTCCTTCCTCGTCGATCGCGACGAGAAGCTCCTGGCGCTCGGACCGAAGCGCGGCCGTCAGCCCGGCGAGCTGCTCCGGAGCCTCGACGTTTCGGGCGAAGAGGACGACGCCGCCGAGCCCTCGCTCGAGCCAGGCGCGAATCCAGTCCGGCGGCGAGGCGCCTGCGAAGCTCGGGAGGAGGCAGGCCGCGGCGAGGCGCTCGAGACTCAAGCCGTCACTCCGGACTTCCAGCGCATCGACCGGTCATTTCAGACGGCCGCACGGGCAAGCCCGCACGGCCTGACGACGACGCCGCAAGCGGCGTCTCAAGCCTTGACGGCGCCCGCCGTCAGCCCGAAGGCGATCTTCCGCTGCACGAGCAGGAAGAAGGCGATGACCGGGATTGCGATCAGCGTCGAGCCTGCCATCAGCCCGCCCCAGTCGGTGTGGCGGCTCGTGCCGGTGAAGTAGGAGAGCCAGACGGTCGCCGTCTGCTTCGCCTGGTCGTTCAGGAGGATGCGGGCGAAGATGTACTCGTTCCAGCTCGTGATGAAGGCGAAGATCGACGTCGCGACGAGGCCGGGCGCGACGAGCGGGAGCAGGATCCTGGCGAAGGCGCCGAGCCGGCTCGAGCCGTCCACCATCGCCGCCTCCTCGAGCTCGCGCGGGATGCCGAGCAGGAAGCCCCGCAGCGTCCAGACCGAGAAGGGCAGCACGAAGGTCATGTAGGTGAGGATCACGCCGCTCAGCGCGTTCACCTGATGCCAGCGGGCGAGCACGACGTACAGGGGGATGATCAGCCCGGCCTGCGGCAGCATCTGGATCCCGATCATCAGCACGACGAAGAGCTTGCGGCCGGTGAAGCGGAACTTGGCCAGCGCCACGGCGGCGAGGAACGCGAGCACCATCGAGAGGGCCACGGTGACGCAGACGATGATCAGGCTGTTCTTGACGTCGTCCCAGAAGAATGGTCGGTGCACGGCGTCGCGGAAGTGGGCGAGCGTCGGATGCACCGAGAACCAGGTCGGCGTCAGGCCGTTGATCTCGGCCTCGGGCTTGAAGGCCGTCGAGACCATCCAGAAGACCGGAAAGGCGAGGACGACGAGGACGGCGAGCCCGAGCAGGTTCCACGCGGCGCGGGCCGCCCGGCGCCTCCTGCCGCGGCGCGTGCGGACGGCGGCGCCGGCGGTGGCCTTCGCCGCGACCGGGGCGGGCGCGATCTGCGTCTGCGCGCTCACACCGCCTCCAGCCTGACCATCTTGCGGACGTAGACGACGCTCAGGAGCGCCACCGTCAGCAGCATCAGGAGCGAGATCGCCGCGCCGCGCCCGAAGTCGTGGAAGAAGTAGCCCTGCTCGTAGAGGTAGACGCCCATCAGGTAGTTCGACGTGTCGATCCGCGACTGTCCGATCAGGAGGAACGGTTGCGTGAAGACGCCGAAGTCCCAGATGATCGAGAGGCTCGTGAGGATGAGGAAGATCGGCTTCAGGATCGGCAGCGTCACGTCCTTGAAGACGCGCCACGGCCTCGCGCCGTCGATCTCGGCCGCCTCGACGAGCTCGTGCGGGACCTGCGACAGGCCGGCGTAGACCGTCACGACGACGAACGGGATCGCGCCCCAGACGATCAGCGCCGTCACGAGCGAGAGCTCCGAGAACGTCGACGTGTACCAGTCGTGCTGGGAGTAGTCGCCGACGTGGAGCTTCGTGAGGATGTAGTTGAGGACTCCGTTCTCGTAGTTCGTCATCCAGAGCCAGACCTGGACGGCGACGACGGGCGGCATCGCCCACACGAGCACGAGGCCGGTCGTCAGCAGCACGCGAACGACCGAGCTGACCTGAACGAGCAGGAGCGCGATCAGCGTCCCGAGCGCCATCGTCAGGCCGACGTTCGCGACCGTGAAGACGACCGTCGGACAGCCTGACGAGGTTGTAGAGCGGGTAGCCGAGGATCGCGCCGATCGTGCCGAGGACGGGCAGGATCAGCCCGTAGGGCACCGCGGCGCGGAGGGCGCGCGAGAGCGTGAACGGGCGTCGCCGCCGAGGCCGGAGGGCAGCCTCGGCGGCGAACGCCGCGTCACTCGGGACCGGGCTACTCGACAAGGAGCTCCGAGTCCCGTACCACGACTAGGGGCGGTTCAGGGTGAGCGTGACGTTGTCGCTCGCCGTGGAGGACGCCTCCTTGATCGAGTCCTTGCCGGTGAGGATCCGGGCCAGCATCGTGCGGAGGACGTTGCCGTTCTCCACGTTGACCCAGTTCTTCGCCGTCGGCACGAACCAGCTCCGCTTCGCCGCGCGCTCGTTCACGCTGTTGCCGAGCAGGTTGGTCGCGTTCGGGATGTTGCCCTTCGCCTGGAGGGTCTTCTCGCCGTCCGTCGACGTGAAGAGCCGGATCCAGTCCTTCGCGAGGGCCTGGTCGTTCGAGCCCTTCGGGACGGCCAGGTCGGAGCCGCCGAGGAAGCCCGGCATCGACTGGCCGGCCTTGTGGCCCGGCATGACGAACTGGTTCGTGACGCTCTTGTACTTCTTGCCGGTGCAGCAGCTGAACCACGCCGGGCCGACGATCGACGCCGCCTGTCCCTGCGCGTACACGTCGTACGGCTGCGGCCGGTCTTCGGTGCCGGTCCTGCTGGCATGCGAAGCCGCGTCGAAGAACCGCTTGTACGCGGCGAGCCCGGCCCGCGCCTTCGACGAGGTGAGGGCGCCGTGCCACTTGCCGCGGCTGAACGTCGCGATCGAGCCGCCGTAGTCGTAGACGAAGCTCATCGCGAAGTACCAGTCGGTTCCGGCGATGTACACCGGCGAGAAGCTCTTCTTGCCGTTCTTCGCCCGGAGCTTCTTCGCGATCGACGTGAACTGCGCCAGGCTCTTCGGCGACTTCGCCCCCACCTTCTTGTACAGGTCGGTCCGGTACGTGACCACGCGCGACCCGGCGTAGTACGGAACGCCGTAGAGCTTGCCGTTGAAGGTCGCCGACGCGGCGAGCCCGGCCAGCCAGCTCCTCGAGTTCGCGAACGAGGACTTGTCCGGTGAGAGGTTCGCGAAGGCGCCCGCGGCCATGTACTTCGTCATCTCGGTGTTCCCCATCTCGATGACGTCCGGGACGTTGCCCCCGGCGAGCGTCGCGTCGAACTTGCCCAGGTGGTCCGGCCACGTCTGGTACTGCACGTCGACGGTCGTCCCCGGGTGCGCCTTCTGGAACGCTGCATTCGTCGACGACACGAGATCGGGCCAGCCGGTCTGCGCGTCGACCTGGAGCCAGACGGTGATCTTGCTCGCCGACGCGCGCGTCGGCGAGTCCGTCCGTGCGGCCGCAGTCGAGACCACGACCAGAGCTGCGACCAGCACGAAGCTGGCGACATAGCGCGCTTTCATAGACGGTCCTCCAAGAAGTCGGTGGACGGCCTACGCCGGCGCAACCCCGTCATGTGGCCGTGCGGGGGTCGTGCGCTGCGGCCGCCAAGTGGTTCATACCAGTTGGCCACGGCGCGGACATTGGCACATTCCGGTAGTGGTTGTCAAGACCAATTTCGCCGTGCCGCGCAGTGGGCTAGACCACGCGCGCGTCACGAGCCACGTGCGACGAGGGCCTGCGGCCGGTGCATCTCGACGCTTCCGGAGAGGTCGGTGACGATCCGGTAGCGGTCGCCGCGGTAGGTCGACTGGACGAACTCGACGATCTCGCCGGCCTCGTTGCGGCTGAAGCGCTCGAAGAGGAAGGCCGGCGAGTGGAGCGGCACGCCGAGCGCCGCCGACTCCTCCTCGTTCGTCACGGTCGGCTCGATCGTCTGGATCCCGCCGGCGACGACGACGCCGTAGCGGTCGCGCAGGAGGGCGTAGAACGAGCCTTCCTCGAGCTCCGCGGCCGTGAGGCCCGGCACGAGCGATTCCCGCACGTGCAGCGTCTCGATCGCCATCGTCTCGCGGTCGGCGAGCCGAAGCCGCTTCGCGACGACGACCGCCTCGGAGGGCGATCTTCGGCTCGCTGACGAAGGTGCCGGAGCCGCGCCGCCGTACGAGGTAGCCCTCGCGGACGAGCTCGTCGAGCGCAGCGCGCACGGTCAGGCGCGACACCCCGAGGTTGGCGCTGAGCTGCCGCTCGGAGGGGATCGACTCGCCCACGCCGAGCTGCTCGATCAGGTCGAGCACGCGGTCGCGGGTCTCGGCCTGCTTCGTCACGTGGTCAAGACCACCTCTGGCTCGGGCTCGGGCACGGGTGACGCAGCCAGCAGGCTCTTCCCCGTCTTCGGGTCGAAGAAGTGGAACCGGTGTGGGTCGAGGGCAAGGCGCAACCGACTGCCGATCTCGGCCTTCGTGCGCGGGTCGACGCGCGCATTGAAGAGCGCCTTCTCCTCGACGAGCAGCGTGGCGTCGTCCTCGCTCGCCTCGACGAGCGCCTCCGTGCCGATCCGCGGCGCGTCGACGTGGAAGAAGACGTGGACGTCGGAGCCGAGCTCCTCGAGCACCTCGATCTCGGACTCGATGCGCGGGATCTCGGGCGGCGCGAAGGCGGAGTCCTCGAAGCTCTCCGGTCGCATGCCGAGGACGACGGAGCGCGCGTCGCGCGGCGGCCTTCGGCGCGGGTCGAGCGGGACGCGGAACTGGCCGAAGACCGCATCGTCGCCGTCGATCCGCGCCTCGACGAGGTTCATCCGACCGTCGCGCATGACGGCGACGCGCTGGCCGAGCGTCATCGCCTCGGTCTGGTCGTGCGTGACGTAGACCGTCGTCACGCCGAGCCGCGCATGGAGCTGGGCGAGCGAGGCGCGCACGCCGACGCGGAGCTTCGCGTCGAGGTTCGAGAGCGGCTCGTCCATCAGGAACGCCTGGGGCTCGCGCACGATCGCGCGGCCCATCGCGACGCGCTGGCGCTGGCCGCCGGAGAGCTGCGCGGGCCTGCGGTCGAGGAGCTCGTCGAGGCCGAGCAGCCCCGCGACCTCCTCGACGCGGCGCTTCGTCTCGGCCTTCGGCGTCTTGCGGACCTTCAGGCCGTAGCCGATGTTCTGCCGCACCGACATGTGCGGGTAGAGCGCGTAGCTCTGGAAGACCATCGCCACGTCGCGCCGCCGCGGCGCGAGGTCGGTGACGTCGCGCCCGCCCACGCGGATGTGCCCGTCCGTGACCTCCTCGAGACCGGCGATCATCCGCAGCAGCGTCGACTTCCCGCAGCCCGACGGGCCGACGAGGACCATGAACTCGCCGTCCTCGACGCGCAGGTTCACGTCCTCGACGGCGAGGGTCCCGCCCTGGAAGACCTTGGTGAGGTGCTCGAGCTCGATCTGGGCCATCGACGACTCCGGGGAGCATAGGACCAGTTGCGCCGAAAAGCAAGACCAAAGACACAGGTTCGCCACAAATGGTATTGACCACCTTGGGTGAAGACGCGTAGACTGCCCGCGTGGTGACCGAGCCGAAGGCCCTCGACGAGCTGGTGACCGAGGCCCGGGCGGCGACCGGTGCTGACCACGACCTTCGCTCGACGGACGAACTGGTCGAGCTGATGAACCGGCAGGACGCGGGCGTGCCGGCCGCGGTTAACGCCGCGCAGCCGCAGGTCGCCGCTGCGATCGAGGCGATCGTGGCGCGTCTGGCGCGCGGCGGCCGACTGATCTACGTCGGCGCCGGCTCGTCGGGGCGGATCGCCGCTCTCGACGCGGCCGAGTGCGAGTCGACCTTCTCGACGGAGCCGGGGCAGGTGGTGGCGCTCCTCGCGGGCGGCCTCGCCGCGGCGCCGGCGGAGCAGGAGGCGGCGGAGGACGACGCCGAGGCGGGAGCGAGCGAGACGGCGGCGCTCGGCCTCGGGGAGGCCGACGCCGTCGTCGGGGTCAGCGCGAGCGGCCGCACGCCGTACGTCCTCGGCGCACTCCGCGCCGCGACCGACGCCGGCGCGCTGACGGTGGCGCTCGTCTCCGTCCCGGACTCGGAACTCGCGCGGCTCGCCGACCAAGAGATCGCCGTCGTCGTCGGCCCGGAGTTCCTCGCGGGCTCCACCCGGCTCAAGGCGGGAACCGCGCAGAAGCTCGTCCTCAACACGATCTCGACCGTCTCGATGATCCGCCTCGGCAAGACGTACGGCGACCTCATGGTCGACGTCCACGCGACGAACGAGAAGCTGCGCGAGCGGGTCCGGCGCATCGTGCGTCAGGCGACGGGCGCTTCCGAGGACGAGGCCGACCACGCGCTCGAAGAGGCGCAGGGGAGCGCGAAGGTCGCGATCGTCTCGCTCCTTGCCGGCGTCGACGCCGAGGCGGCGCGGGCTCGGCTCGCCGAGGCGGGCGGCAGCATCAGAAACGCGGTCTCCCGATGAGGCTCGGCGTCGAGGCCGCGGTCGTCGACGGCGAGCTCGTCCCCGGCGACGTCGAGCTCTCCGACGACGGCACGCTGGCCGGCTACGGCCTCGCGTCGGCGAACGGCCGCGGCGTCGCTGCGCCGGGCTTCGTCGACCTCCAGGTGAACGGCTTCGGCGGCGTCGACCTGCTGGAGGCGGACACGGACGGCTATCGACGGGCGGGCGAGGCACTCCTCGAGACCGGCGTGACCTCGTACCTGCCGACCTTCATCAGCGCGCCCGAGGACGATCTCGTCGCGGCTCTTGCGGCGGTGCCGGTGATCGCCGAGGGGCCGCGGATCCTCGGCGTCCACCTCGAAGGACCGTTCCTCGCGCCGAGCCGCCTCGGCACGCATCCACCCGAGGCGCGGCGCGATCCCGATCCTGCGCTCCTCGAGCGGCTGCTCGCGGCCGGCCCGATCCGCCTCGTCACGCTCGCCCCCGAGCTCGCCGGCGCCGACGCGCTCATCGAGCTCCTCCACGACCACGGGATCACCGTCTCGTGCGGCCACACCAACGCGACCGCCGAGGAGGCCGAGGCGGCCTTCGAGCTCGGCGTCCGCACGGTGACGCACCTCTTCAACGCCATGCGCCCGTTCCGCCACCGCGATCCCGGCATCGCCGGCGCGGCGCTCGCGCGGGACGACGTGATCGTCCAGATCATCCTGGACGGCGTGCATCTCGCCCCGGAGACGGCGCGGATCGTCTGGCGCGCGGCCACCGGTCGGCTCGCCCTCGTCACCGACGCGTTCGCGGGCGCCGGGACCGGCATGAGCAACGGCTCGTACAGCCTGGGCAGCCTCGAGGTGACTTTCCGCGACGGCGTCGTCCGCGGGCCCGACGGCGTGCTCGCCGGGAGCATGCTGACGATGATCGACGCGGTAAGGAACCTGCACGCGCTGGGCGTCCCGCTGGCGCAGGCGCTCGAGGCAGCGAGCACGGTGCCCGCGCGCGTCGTCGGAATCTCGACTGTCGGTCGCCTCGACGCCGGTCTGCCGGCCGACGTCGTCGTGCTCGACGACAACCTCCGGATCGACCGCGTCTTCGTCGGCGGGGAGGCGCGTGTCGTCGCCTGAGCCTGCCGCGGGCGCACGCGCCGCCGCCGAGCCTGGCGCTCACCTCCTCGCGGAGATCCGCGAGCAGCCGCAGGCCCTCCGCTCGCTGCTCGAGCACGAGCGCGAGTACGCGCGGGTCGCGGCCACAGCGCGCGACCGCGGCGCCACGACCGTGCGGATGGTCGGCCACGGCTCCTCCGACAACGCGGCCGCCTATGGCGTCTACGCCTTCGGCCTCCTCCCCGGCTGGACCGCGCTGCGAGACTCGATCACACTCTCCGTCTACTACGGCGCGGAGATCGAGATGGCCGGCTCGACGGCGATCGCGCTCTCCCAGTCGGGCCGCACGATCGACGTCGTCGACTACCTGGGCCGCGCCCGGTCGACCGGCGCGTTCACCGTGGCGCTTACGAACGAGCCGGCCTCCAACCTGGCCGGCGAGGCGGAGGCGGTGCTTCCGCTCGGCGCCGGGACGGAGCGGTCGGTCGCGGCGACGAAGACGTACCTGAACCAGGTCGCGGCCCTCGGGCTGCTCGCCGCCCACGCCGCGGGCGAGGGCCGCCGCTTCGCCGAGAGCCTGCGCGTCGTGAGCGGCCAGATGGAAGACCTGATCCCGAGGCTCGAGCAGCTCGTCCCGCCGATCGCCGTCGCCTTCACCTTCGTCGGCCGGATGTTCGTGATCGGCCGGGGCCCCGAGTTCGCGACCGCACGCGAGATCGCCCTGAAGCTCCTCGAGACCTGCCGCATCGCGGCCGAGCCGCTGACCGCGACCGACCTCGCCCACGGCCCGGTGGCCGCGCTCGACGCGCTCTTCCCCGTGTGGACGATCGCCTCGGCCGACGCCTCGCTCGCAGCCGTCGTCGAGGCCGCGGAACGGGTCCGCGACGCCGGGGCGACGATCGTCGCGAGCGGCAACGCCGCCGACGCGATCCCCGGCGCGTCCTATCTCCTCCCCACGCCGAAGCCCCCCTCGGCGTTGCACGCCCCCCTCCTCTCGGTCGTTCCGGGTCAGCTCTTCGCGTGGGCTCTTGCGCGTGCGAAAGGCCTCGACCCGGACCGGCCCGAGGGGCTCGCGAAAGTGACCTTGGCGCGTTAGCGGGCCCGCGCGCCGACCGCTGCTGTTCGGGCCGGCGCCGGCTGCGGCTTTCCCGCCCACGTGAACCCGTAGAACATCAGCGTGATCCCGATGAGCTCGCCGGCGTAGACGAGGGAGTACGTGCCCGTCCGGGAGAGGCCCGTCGCAAGGGCGACGACGAGCGCTCCGCCGCCGATCCATACGTTCGTCCAGACCCGGCGACGGCGCGCGATCGCGTACAGCGAGCCCCCGACGAGGAAGAGGGTTCCGAAGGTGTTCAGCCCGATCGCCCAGAGGAACGCATGGCCCTCGAGCGCCGAGTTCGAGGGCGGCCGGGCGCTGGGTGCGCTCACGACCTTCGCCGGGTCCACCGGTGCGAGGGCCACGGCGAGCGCGGCGGCGACCGTCGCGAGCCCCAGGGCGCCGAGCATGACGTCGCGAGCGCGCCGCGGCAAGAGGAGCCACGCCGAGCCGGCGCCGAGGTAGGCGACGGTGAGCACGCCGCCGGCGAGGTAGTAGGCCCGGAAGAGCGGCACGCTCCACCCGCCGCGATGCGCGACCGCCTCGCACGCGGCCGCAATCGCGAAGAACGCGAAGCCGAGCGCCCACAGCCACTTCTGGCCGGCCGGGCGTCGCACGGCGGACGACGCGAGGCGCGCCGCGAAGAGGAGCGCCACGAGCGCCGCTGCGAGCGGCAGGAGCGCGTCCGCGACCGAGCCGCCGCGTCGGCGCGAGCGACAGGACCGTCGCCGAGCGCCGCGCGACCCGCAGCGGTACGCTGCCGCCGCGCACGAGGTCGTAGAGCTGGTACGCGGCCGCCGCGTCGACCTGCGGTGCGCGCACCAGGAGGGAGCGGACGTCGCCGCTCCGCAGGCGCAGCGCGTCCGACGGGTACGACGACTGGGGATCGCCCCAGGCGAAGAGCTTCACCGGCCCGCGCGCGGTGACGAGGAACTGGCCCGTGACGTCGCGGGTGAAGTGCCGCTCGTAGCTGTAACGAACCGGGCTCGAGCCGATCCCCGCCACCGCCGGAACGAAGGGCAGGCTGACGAGCAGGAGCGCGATCGCGCCCGCGGCCAGGCCGACGCGGGCGCGGTACGACGCCGGGGTCAGGCGCCGCCGCCCGCGCGGCGGCCGGCCCTCGAGCTTCGCCCGTCGCCGGGCATGGGCGCGGTAGAGGGCGACGCTCGAGACGAGCGCGCTCGCCGGGAGCCACGCGAGCTCGACCTTCCAGCCGACGTCGCGCAGCGGGCCCTGGCCGAAAGGACTGAAGGCGATCGGGATCACCGCCCAGGCGAGCGCCGGCCCGGCGCAGAGGAGGATGGAGGCGGTGAACGGGAAGCCGGCGAAGAGCCAGCCCATGCCCGGAAAGCCCATCAGGCCGAGCGGGAGCTCGTAGGCCGCGAGCGCGGCGGGGCTCCGGCGGCGGACGCGCTTCGGGATCTTCCCCGTGTAGAGCCCCGGCGCGGCCGCGATGGCGGCACGGCCCTCCGCGCGCTGCTGCTCGGTCAGCCGCCAGACCGCCCGGGCGAAGGCGAAGAAGCCGACCAGGACGGCGAGCGCCGCCGGGACGAGGACGAGCGCCTGCCACGGCTCGAGTGCGCGCACCGAGTCGGCGAAGGAGCGACCGGCCGCGACCCGGTGCGCCTCCACCGCCGAGAACGCGAGGCCCCCGGCGTAGTAGACGGCCATCCCGGCCGGTACCGCAGTCACGACGACACGCGCCCTGCCGCCGAGGGTCACCAGCGCGAGCCCGACGAGGACCACCATCAGGCCCGCGAGCATGTTCAGCTGGGCGTGGAGGTTGACGATCACGTCGCCCGCCTCGCCGCCGCGGTCGAGGAGCTCGTTCAC
>VAYE01000019.1 GCA_005883235.1 Actinomycetota bacterium | reverse complement strand
AGCGGCTCGACGCTAGACATCTAGGAAGCGCACGTCCTTGGCGTTGGCCACGATGAAGTCGCGCCGCGGCTCGACCTGGTCGCCCATCAGCGTCGAGAAGATCCGGTCGGCCGCGCTCTCGTCTTCCACGTCGACGCGGATGAGCATCCGGTTCGCCGGGTCCATCGTCGTCTCGCGGAGCTCGTCGGCGTTCATCTCGCCGAGGCCCTTGAAGCGGCTGACCTGCATGCCTTCCTTGGCGAGCTCCAGGGCGAGGTCGCGCAACGCCTCGAAGCGCATGGCAACCGCGCGCTTCTTCCCGAGCACGAGCGTGAACGGCGGAGCGCCGACGATCTCGGCAAGCCGAGCGTACGTCCGGCGCAGGTTCGCGTACACCGGCGAGGAGAGCAGCTCGGCCGGAACCGTGACGTGGCTCGCCGCGCTCGTCTCGGTCTCGATCACCTTGACCCTGAAGCCGGTGTCGGCGCTCTCGACGACTGCGAGCTCGTAGCCGTTCGGCCCGAGAGCGGTCAGCGCAGGCTCTGCATCGCCGGGCAACGCGACGTCGGTCTCGACGAGCCGGTGCTCGACCACGAAGTCGCCGGCGGCGGAGCCGTGGTCGGCCTTGAGCCGCGCGAGCCAGCCCTCGAACTCCGCGAGCCCACGTACGAAGCGCCCCCAGCGGGCCTCGGTGAGCGTGTTCGTCTGGCCCGAGCGGTCGGTGACCTCGATGTTCTTCACGCGCTCGCGGACCAGGATGTCCTCGAACTGCGACTCCTTCGTCACGTACGTCTCCTGGTTGCCGAGCTTCACGCGGTAGAGCGGCGGCACGGCAATGTAGACGTGGCCGCGCTCGACGAGCTCGGGCATCTGGCGGTACAGGAACGTGAGGATCAGCGTGCGGATGTGCGACCCGTCCTCGTCGGCGTCGGTCATCACGATCACGCGGTGGTAGCGCAGCTTCGAGATGTCGAACTCGTCGCCGATCCCCGTGCCGATCGCGGTGATCATCGCCTGGATCTCGGCGTTCGAGAGCACCTTGTTGATGCGGTTCTTTTCCGAATTGATCACCTTTCCGCGGAGCGGGAGGATCGCCTGGTAGAGCCGGTCGCGCGCATCCTTGGCCGACCCGCCAGCCGAGTTGCCCTCGACGAGATAGAGCTCGGCCGACTCCGGATCCCGGATCTGGCAGTCGGCGAGCTTGCCGGGGAGCGAAGCGCCCTCGAGCGCGCTCTTCCGCCGCGTCAGCTCGCGCGCCTTCCGCGCCGCCTGGCGCGCGTTTCGCGCCGCGAGAGCCTTCGTGATGATCTGCTTCGCGTCGGCGGGGTTCTCCTCGAGGAAGTGTCCGAGCTTCTGGTTGACCGTCTCCTCGACGAGACCGCGCACCCACGGGTTCCCGAGCTTGGCCTTCGTCTGGCCCTCGAACTGCGGGTCGCGGAGCTTGACCGAGATGACCGCGGCGAGGCCCTCGCGGACGTCCTCGCCCTCGAGGTTGTCCTCCTTCTCCTTGAGCAGGCCCTTCTCGCGCGCGTAGGCGTTCAGCGTCCGCGTCAGCGCGGCCTTGAACCCCGAGAGGTGCGAGCCCCC
Source organism: Actinomycetota bacterium (assembly GCA_005883235.1). The sequence goes on along the minus strand of VAYE01000019.1, from coordinate 1,890 downwards.
GTCGTGGGTGTTGATGTTGTTGGCGAAGCTGTAGACCGAGTCCTGGTAGGACGAGTTCCACTGCAGCGCCACCTCGACGCCGCCCTCGCCGTTCTGGCCCTCGAGGAAGACGATGGTCTTGTGGATCGGCTCCTTCGCCTCGTTCACGTACCCGACGAAGTCGCGGATGCCCCCCTCGTAGTAGAACTCCTCGCGCTTGCCGTCGGCCCGCTCGTCGGTCAGGACGATGCGGAGCCCGCTCGTCAGGAACGCCATCTCCCGCAGTCGCTGCACGAGGGTGTCGGCCGAGAAGTCGACCTCCTCGAAGACCTCGCCGTCGGGGAGGAAGGAGATCGTCGTGCCGGTGTCGCCCTTCGTGGTCTTGCCGACGACGGTCATCTCGGTCGTCGGCTCGCCGCGGGCGAACTCCTGGCGGTAGATCTTGCCGTCGCGGCGAACCTCGGCGATCAGCCGCTCCGAGAGCGCGTTCACGACCGAGACGCCGACGCCGTGCAGACCGCCCGAGACCTTGTACCCGTCGCCGCCGAACTTGCCGCCGGCGTGCAGCGTGGTGAGGACCACCGTCAGGGCCGGCAAACCCTGCTCCTCGAGCATGTCCACGGGGATGCCGCGGCCGGTGTCGCGCACCGTCACGGAGTTGTCCGGATGGAGGGTCACCTCGACGAGCTCGTTGCGTCCCGCGAGGGCCTCGTCGACCGAGTTGTCCACAACCTCGTAGACGAGGTGGTGGAGGCCTCGCGGGCCCGTCGAGCCGATGTACATACCGGGGCGCAGGCGGACGGGCTCGAGACCCTCGAGAACAGTGATGTCCCTTGCGGTGTAGGCGGGTTCAGCCATCAAAAAAGCCCTGCAATTGGGCACCAGACAGTCTATCAGACGGCACGGTCGGAAGAGGCTCGCGCGAGGCTCGCCGCGGCGGCTCGAGCGACCGTCTCACGAAGCTCGTCGTCCTCGATCGAAGCGGTCAGCGACGCGGCCGCCTCGGCGTGCTCGGGACCGGGTCTCGGAGGCGTTCGGCGCTCGCTCGAAACCTCCACGAAAGCCTCCGGCAGCGGGCCCGGCGCGAAGCGGATTCGCTCGACGCCGGCGCGCGCTGCGATCTCCTCCGCGCGCTGGCCGAGCTCGAAGCCCCAGATCGCGTCCGCGGTATGCACGTAGAGCGTCCCGTCGCGGCCGATTCTCGCCGGCCAGGCGTTCTGGGCGATCGCCTCGCCGACGGCGTTCGGCCACGCTTTGACGAGGTCGGCCATCCCTGCCGCGGGACCGAAGCGGGAGAGCTCGCGCCGGACCTCGTCGCCGAGCGGCTGCATCAGCGACGCTCCACACGACCGGGGGTCACCTCGAGCAGCTGATCCGGCTCGGCCGGAAAAGCAGCCGCGCTCGTCGAGGTGACGAGCGTCTGCCCGCGATCCGCGATCCGAGCCGCCAGGATGCGTCTGCGGTCGGGGTCGAGCTCGGAAAGGACGTCGTCCAGCAGGAGAAGCGGCGGCACGCCGGCGCGCTCCGCGATCAGATCGGCCTCGGCAAGGAGCAGCGAGAGCACGGCGAGCCGCTGCTCGCCCTGCGACCCGAAGCCGCGGAGATCCCGCTCGCCCGCGAGGACGACGACGTCGTCCAGATGGGGTCCGAGCCCCGTCGAGCCGCGTTCGAGGTCGCGGTCGTAGCGGAGCTCGAGCGCCTCGACGGTCGGCGGCTCCCCGTCGTACTGCAGACGAGCCCCGGCGAGGCCGAACTCACCGGCGCGCTCCGCGAACCCGGGCTCGAGCGCTGCGATCGTCTCCAAGCGCGCCTCGACAAGCGCTGCTCCGAGCTCGGCCACGCGCTCGGTCCACGGCTCGATTGCCGCGCGGCTCGAGAACCCGCCCGCGATCCGCCTCAGCGCGGCGTTTC
>VAYE01000018.1 GCA_005883235.1 Actinomycetota bacterium | reverse complement strand
GTCGACGAGGACGGAGAGCGCCGCGGCGCCGGCTGCCGCGAGCCGCGGGGCGAGCGTGGCTGGGTCGGCGTCCGGGCGGAGGTCGCCGGCCGAGGGCGAGCGCCGCTTGATCTCGGCGATCCCCGCGAGGCCGGGGCCTGAGAGCGCGTCGCGGAAGCGCCCCACTAGGCCACCGCCTCGGCCCGTGAGAACTCGACCAGCTGTTCCAGGCGCTTCGCGGCCGCCCCCGACTCAAGCGCCTCGCGCGCGTGCGCGAGACCCTCGGCGAGGTCGCGCGCGAGCCCTCCAGCGGCGATCGCGCCCGCGGCGTTGAGGAGGATGGCGCTCCGCCGCCCCCCGTTCGCGCCGGCGAAGACGTCGCGGATCGCCGCCGCGTTCTCCTCCGGGGTGCCGCCGCGCAGCTCTTCGGGCGCGCAGCGGGCGACGCCGAGGTCGAGCGGGTCGACCGTTCGCTCCCGGACGCGGCCGCCTACGACCTCGCACACGAGGTTCGGGCCGACGGGCGAGAGCTCGTCGACCCCGCCCGCGCCGTGGACGACGAAGGCCCGGCGCGCGCCGAGGCGCGCGAGCACCTCGGCGATCGTGCGCACGAGGCCGGGCTCGTAGACGCCGACGATCTGGGAGCGGGCGCCGGCCGGGTTCGTCAGCGGCCCGAGGACGTTGAAGACGGTGCGGGTGGCGAGCTCCCGCCGGACCGAGGCCGCGTGGCGCATGGCCGGATGATGGGAGGGCGCGAAGAGGAACCCGAAGCCGAGCTCGTCGATCGAGCGGGCGATTCGCCCGGGCGGGAGCTCGAGCTCGAAGCCGAGCGCCTCGAGCACGTCGGCCGAGCCGCACGCCGACGAGACCGCCCGGTTCCCGTGCTTGGCGACGGCGGCGCCGGCCGTGGCGGCGACGAGCGCGGCCGCGGTCGAGATGTTGAAGGTGCGCGCACCGTCGCCGCCGGTTCCGGCCGTGTCCACCAGGTCGTCCCGCGTCGGCCGCACGACGAGCGCGTGCTCGCGCATCGCCTCGGCGCACCCGGCGATCTCGTCCGCCGTCTCGCCCTTCGCGCGCAGCGCGACGAGGAAGCCGGCGATCTGAGCGGGCGTGGCCTCGCCGGCCATGACCTCGCCCATCACGCCGCGGGCCTCCTCCCTGGTGAGGTCGTGTCCGTCGAGCAGCCCTGAGAGCGCCTGCTGGATCATCGTCCGGCGAGGAAATTGTGCGCCAGCGCGGGGCCGAGCGGCGTCAGCACCGATTCGGGATGGAACTGGACGCCGTCCACGGGCAGCTCGCGGTGGCGTACCGCCATCACCTCGCCCTCGTCGCAGGTGGCCGAGATCTCGAGCTCGTCCGGGACTCGCGCCGCCGCGAGCGAGTGGTACCGCCCGGCGTCGAACGCGGGCGGGAGGCCGGCGAAGAGGCCCACGCCGTCGTGGTGTACGGGGCTCGCCTTGCCGTGGACGAGCCGGCGTGCGAAGCCGATCTCGCCGCCGAAGGCCTCGACGATCGCCTGGTGGCCGAGGCAGACGCCGAGCGTCGGCACCCGCGTCCGTCGAACGAGCTCGACGACGCGTGGCGCCGGCCTGCCCGGGCCGGGCGAGATCACGAGCCGGTCGGGCTCGACCTCCTCCAGCCCGGGCTCGTCGTTTCGCTTGACGACCACCTCGGCCCCGAGCGCCCCGAACAGGTGCGCGAGGTTGTACGTGAACGAGTCGTAGTTGTCGACGAGCAGGATCACGCGGCCGCCTCGGCTCGGTCGATTGCGGCCTCGAGCGCGGCGAGCTTGCGCAGGCACTCGTCGTGCTCGGCCGCCGGCTCCGAGTCGGCGACGATCCCCGCGCCCGCCTGGAGATGCGCCACGCCGGCGGCGAGCACGATCGTCCGGATCGCGATGCAGGTGTCAAAGCCAAGCCCCGGAATGGAGTAGCCGACCGCCCCTCCGTACGGCCCGCGGCGGAAGCCCTCGAGCTCGGAGATCAGCTGCATCGCCCGCACCTTCGGCGCGCCCGAGACGGTGCCGGCGGGGAAGCAGGCGCGGAGGAGGTCGAAGGGGGAGACGCCCTCGCGCAGCTTGCCCGCGACCTCCGAGACGAGATGCGTGACGTGCGAGAAGCGCTCCGCCTCGAGGAATCGCTCGACGCGGACGGTGCCGGGGACGCAGACGCGCGAGAGGTCGTTCCGGCCGAGGTCGACGAGCATGACGTGCTCGGCCTTGTCCTTCTCGGATGTGAGCAGCCGCTCCGCGTCCCCGGGGCCGGGGCTCGTCGTCCCGGCGATCGGGTTGACGCTCGCCCGCCTGCCCTCGAGCTTCACCAGCGTCTCGGGCGACGAGCCCACGAGCGCGACCTCCTCGAGCTCGAGCAGGAACAGGTAGGGCGACGGGTTGACGCGGCGGAGGGCGCGATAGAGGTCGAGCGCCGAGGCCCGAGTCGGCCGCTCGGCGCGTTGCGAGAGGACGATCTGGAAGGCGTCCCCCGCGCGGATGTGCGCCTTCGCGCGCCGCACGCCGGCCTCGTACTCGCGCCGTGAAGGGAACCGCACCGTCTTCTCGGGCCGCGTCCGAGGGTCTGTCCCCCGGGCTGGGGCCGCGGGGACGGTGAGGAGCTCCGCGACCTCGTTCGGATCGCCGCGCAGCACCTCGGCGACCCCCAGGACGTGGTCGAAGCGGAGCAGGCGGTCGGGGACGACGAAGCGGCTCTCGGGGAGGTCGGGCCCGGCGTCCGGCAGCGGCACGGTCGGCTCCAGCCGGGCGACGTGGTCGTAGGCGAGGTAGCCGACGATCGGCTCAGCGCCTGTCTCCGCCTCCTCGAGCGTGCAGAGGCGCGAGCCGCTGCCGACGAACGAGAACCGGCCGAGACGGCCGCGCTCGACCGACTCGAGGAGGAACGCACCGCCGCCCCCGTCGCGGTCGCGCAGCCGGAGGAACGCGCCGAGCGGCGTGAGCAGGTCGGTTGCGATGTCGGTGGTAGTGGTCATCTCCAAGACGAGAAGACCCTCCGGGCGGAAGGTCTCGAGCGGGAACGGCTGTCTCGTCGCCTACCGGTTCAGGCGATACTTCCGTCCCGCTCGCAGCGCCAGGCCCAGGTCCAGGTGATGCGCGGGGCAGAAGTCACGTCGTCTCAGGGTAGGCGTGCGGGGCCGGGCGAGTCAAGCCGACCGCGCCGAGCGTGAGCAGGCAGAGCGCGGCCGCTCCCCAGTAGGGAGCGAGGTCGCCCGCAAGCGCGCCCAGGGCGCCGCCGCCGAGGGATCCGACTCCCTGACCGGCCGCCCAGGCGAGGTTCATGAGCGCGAAGGCGAAGCTCGCGTCGAGGCCCACCGACTCCGCGCCCTCCAAGAGGCCGGTCATCGCGGGGATCCAGAAGACGCCGTAGGCGAGTCCGGCGACGACGACGATCGCGCCGAGCGCGTAGCGGTCGTGCAGCAGCGGCGGAACGAGGGTCACGGTGGCCGACCCGAGCGCCGCGACCCGGACGAGCGACCTCGAGCCTCGGCGGTCGGCGAGCCTCCCGACGACCGGGCTGAGCGCCGACTCGGCGCCGGCGGACAGCAGGAACACGGCGCTGATCCCGACGACCCCCGCCCCGAGCGCGTGCAGGCGGAGTGGCGCGAGCACGCTCAGGAGGCCGAAGAGGAGCGCCGGCAACGCGACGAGCCACATTCCTCCGAGGAGCCGCGGATGCCGGAAGTGGGCGGCCAGGTTCGCGATCGTCTGCGGCGCCTCGGGGCGGCCGACGGGCGCGAGCGCGGCGGCGATCGCGATCACGACTCCGACGGCCGCGACGGCGCTGAACACCGGCCGGGTGCCGAAGGAGGCGGCCGCGCCCCCTACGAGCGGGCCGATCAGCGCGCCGGCGATCCCGGCCGCGAGGGCCGACCCGATCAGCTCTCCGCGTCGCTCGCGCGGCGCTCTCGACACGAGCCACGCGAGCGATCCCGTCCACGTGCACGCGCCGCCGAAGCCCTGGCAGAAGCGGGCGGCGTCGAGGATCAGGACGCTGTGCGCGAACCCGAACGCGAGGCTCGTGGCGCTGAGGAGCGAGAGTCCGACGAGGACGACCGGCTTCACACCCGCGCGCGCCGCCAGCATCCCGGCCGGGATCGACCCCGCGAGCGTGCCGACGCCGAAGGACGCGGTGAGGACTCCGGCCCCGGTTTTCGAGAGCCCGAGCGTGTCCGCGTAGTGCGGCAGCAGCGGCGTGAGCGCCGCGTAGAACAGCGTGTCGACGAGCATGATCGCGCTGACGAGGAGGAGCAGCCGGCGCACGACACCGAGGATAGAAGGCCCTCGGCTAGGCTGGCTTCGTGACCCGATCAGTCATCGTCTCGGCAGTCAGGACGCCCTTCGGCAAGCTCGGCGGCTCGCTCGCCGACACGCAGGCGACGGAGCTCGGCTCGATCGTGATCCGCGCCGCGCTGGAGCGGGCCGGGGTGGAGCCGGCCGAGGCCGAGTACGTAATCATGGGCCAGGTGCTCCAGGCGGGAGCGGGGCAGGCACCCGCCCGCCAGGCCGCGATCGGCGCGGGCATCCCGATCGAGGTCGGCGCCGACACGATCAACAAGGTCTGCGCGTCGTCGATCCGTGCGGTCGAGATGGCGGACCAGATGATCCGCGCCGGCGACCACGAGCTGATCGTCACGGGCGGCATGGAGTCGATGTCGAACACGCCGTACCTCCTGAAGAAGGCGCGCTTCGGCTACCGGCTCGGGAAC
>VAYE01000017.1 GCA_005883235.1 Actinomycetota bacterium | reverse complement strand
GACATGGGCGGAATGATGTAAAGGGCGCGGGGGAACCCCTGGTTCCCCCGCGAGCCCCCTCCTTGCCGGCGGGGGCGCCCAGAGTTCTGTCTCAGGAGCCGCCCGAGGTGTTCGCGCCTCGGGCGGTTTCGTTCGTGGTGAGCCTCCCGCCGGGCCAAGCCCGGCTTCGGCGGCGGCTCGCTGCGGTCTCCGCGAGCGGCCCCAGATACGCGAAACGCCCGGAGGGGCGGGCGTTTCGCGGAGGGGGTGGGGGAGGTGGTTCGGGGGTAGGTATCGGGGTTCGGTGCGGAGCCTCCGATCCCTCCTTCGGGGGTTCCGCGATTGGGACCCGCGGGCTACCGAGCCGTCACCGCGGCAAGAGCGTTCACGAGGCCTGCCCCGTAGAAGCCGTTCGATCTCGCGTTCCCCTGGCACGTCGCCGTGTTCGAGGCGAGGATCCCCGCCGGCACGTCGTACGTCACGCTCGGCGGCTTCGGGCAGGCGAGCGGTGTCGCCGTTCGCTCGAGTATGCGCTCCACCTCCGAGGGCGCCATGTGAGGCCGTCCGAACTGGGAGACGATCAATGCGGCCACGCCGGCCACGTCCGGGGTCGCCATCGAGGTTCCCTGCTCCCAGGCGTAGTCCGCGCAGCCGCTCGGCCGGCAGTCCTGCTCGCGGAGCGACGGGTCGAGCGAGCCGAACGTCTCCGCCGGCCACGCGCCGAGCACGCGGCCCCCGCCCCGATACCCAGCCGCGGGAAGCTGGAAGCGGCGGTCTCCGCCCGGAGCGACGACGTCGACCTGCTGCGTGCCGTAGTTCGAGTAGTAGGCCTTCTGGTCGAGGTACCCGGTCGAGGCCACGCCCACGACGCCCGGGAGATCGGCCGGAAGCTCGACGAGCTTGCCCGGCGCCGACGAGTCGCTCAGGTCGAGGTCGTCGTTTCCCACCGCGGCCACGGGGAGGACGCCGGCGCCGCGGGCGTACTGGACAGCGCGTCGGAGCAGCTCGTAGTCGGGCTTGTCGGTCTTGCGGTCCAGGTAGAGGCCGAAGCTGAGCGAGGCGACGTCGACGTGCTGGTCGGCCGCGTAGACGAGCGCCTGCGCGATGCCGGAGAGGCTGCCGTCGCCGTTTCGGTCGAGCACCTTCAGCGCGAGCGTGGTCACGTTCGGGGCGACGCCTGCGATGCCGACGCCGTTCAACGGCGCTGCGACCGCGCTCAGGCACCAGGTTCCGTGGCCGTTGTGGTCCTGGAGGTCGGGCTCCGCCGGAACGAACGAGCGGCTCCGGGCGAGATCGAGATTGGGCGCGATATCCGGGTGAGTGGTGTCCGCGCCGGTGTCGAGCACGGTCACGACGACGTCGCGTCGGCCTTGCTGCACCGCGTACGAGCCGGAGGGTGTCGCCGCGAGCCGCGCCTTGTCCCACTGCTGACCCGAGAGCGGATCGCCACCGCTCGACGCCGGACCAGGAGCCGCCCGCGGCCCTGCGCCGGCCCGCCCGTCGTCGGCGGGGAGGAGCCGCCGCACGACGTCCGGCCCCGCAGCAGCGACCTGGGCGTTCGACGAGAGCGTGGCCGCGAAGTCCGGTCGCGCCGACGACGCGCGAACGGCGCCGAGCTGCGGCAGCGTCGCCGTGATCGTCCCGCCGGCGTCCGCCACGAGCCTCGACGCGGTCGTCGGCACACCGCTCTCGCCCGTGAACACGACGAGGTACTGCCTAGGCCCACCGCCGTCTGTGCGCGCCGAGCCCGGCGCGACGAGCGTCAAGGCGAGTGCTGCGACGCCGAGCGCCGCGATCGGCCGCTTCATGATCCTCTCCAAGCTCGATTCGGGGAACTCGAGTCCTCCCTGCATCGGCCTGCGAGGCCTGAAGGCTCATACCTCGACCGGGCGCCCCCGAACGAGGAAGGGCGGCCGTGGGGCCGCCCTTCCGACTACCGGATGCCGTGGAGCCCTACGGCGCGAGATCCCCGTAGATGTTCTGGTCGATCCCGCCGTCGTGCGGGCAGAGATCGCCGCTCCAGAAGCTGACCGGGCCCTTCTTCGTCTGGACCGTGTGGAGGGTCCGGCACTGGTGGACGTCGGACGTGGTCGCGTCCGCGTCCTCCGTCGCCTCGCGCGGATCGGTGCCCTGAACGGTGTTCCGCCAGTCCGTCCAGACCGTGTACGCGAAGCTCCCGAGCGACGTCACCCAGAGGTAGTCGCCCGCGAACGGCACCGCGCGGTTGTCGAACTGCTCGTAGTTCGGGTTGGTGGAGACGTCCGTGATCCGCGTCTTCCCGGTCCATGACGCGCCGGCGTCGGTCGACGTCGCGCCGTAGACGTCGAGCGACGGCACGGTCGTCCGATCGGCGCAGTTGCCGATCGGGCGCGTGACGCTGTAGCACGAATCGTTTCGGCTGTCCCACCAGATCGCGTGCAGGACGCCGCCGTCGGCCGAGATGTCCGGGAACACCTGGTGCCCGGTCGCCTGGTCGTCGATCACGACCGGTGCCGTGTGCGTCCCGTTCGCCCCGTTGTAGCGGATGAAGAACGTGCCGGCCTGGCCGCCAACTCCCCGGCCGTCCGTGCCGTACGTCGTTCCCGTCGAGACCTCTGTGCCCGGCTTTGTCGCGTCGTAGACCATGTAGATCCACTCGTGCGACGCGTCGAGCTGGTCGGCCGTCGAGCGGACCTGCGTGTCGCGGCGGAAGAACGTGTAGCCGGACGTGCAGGCGTCCTGGAAGTCGCCGCAGTCGCGGGAGCGGTCGGAGTGAGCGTCGGTCCCTTCCAGGAAGTTCGGATCGTCACTGACAGCCTGGGTCGGGACGGGTCCCGGCGACGCCTGATCTTGAGCGTCGTTCGGGATGAACGTCGTGATCTGCTGTGCCGGCGAGAACGTCTTCCCGCAGTCGGTCGACTTGACGATGTAGATCGCGTCGCTGGACGGGCCTACTGATGTGAAGGTCCGGAACGTCACGTAGACGTGGCCGTTGTGCGTCACCGAGATGTCCGGGAACTGCAGGCTCTTCAGCGACGACTCGAGCCTCATCGGCTGGCTGAAGGTGACGCCATGGTCGGTCGAGCGGACGAAGTAGATCTCGTTCGCACCACTGCCGTTGAAGCGCGACCACGAGAAGTAGACGTTGCCGTCGCACGAGCTGCCGGTCCGGTCGGCCTCGATCGACGTCTTGTCGTGGAATACGCCGAGCAGGTTCGGCGCCGACGAGCCGTGAGCAACGACGGTGCTGCCGTAGTACTCCAGCCCGTCCTTGGTCGTATCAGCCGCGTCCGGGCCGCCGGGGTTCCGGTAGCGCGCGACGAACACGTCGCCGAACGTCTTCGCGGTACCGGCCGGATCGCCGGAGGTCTCCGAGCCGAAGAACGCGCGGCCGTGGTTGTCCCACGCGATCACCGGGTCGCCGGCGGTCGCCGTTCGCGTCTGCGAGAGCGAGGCGTACGGCGACGTGTCGTCCGGGTAGCCCGGGACGAGCGAGCTCGTCCAGCTGCTCCCTCCGTCGAGCGAGCGGTAGTACCCGAGCCAGATCGGCCCGACAGCGCCCGCGGGGATGCCCTTGTTGTAGACAGCGCAGTAGTCGTTCGAGCTTCCGAGCAGGAGGCTCGTGTTCCGCGGGTCGACGGCAACCGCGGGCTCGTTCTGGCGCCCGTGCGAGATCGTGCACTCGTCGAGCGTCGCGTCGGTATATGCGTTTCCGGTCGCGAGCGTGTAGGCGCTGACGTAGCCGGCGCCGCAGCCCCCATCCGGGTGGCAGTCGTTCGTGAGGCGGACGTCCGCCCCTGGGGTCGACGCGCCCGCCCCGCCGACCGCCAGGAAGACGGCCAGGCACGCGAGAGCGCCGACGATGACAAGCTTCCTCACAGATCTCTCCCCCTCCTAGAAGTGCGCAGGGGTCGGATTCTGCCAGAGAATCCGATATCAGGCCAGAAACCTAGAAGGCGTAGCGCTCTTCCTTCCAGTACTCCGCGTCGTTGTGGTAGCCGTAGCGCTCCCAGAAGCCGGGCTGGTCGGTGGT
>VAYE01000016.1 GCA_005883235.1 Actinomycetota bacterium | reverse complement strand
CTCGAGCGAGGTCGCCGTGCGCTCCTCGACCTTCGGGTCGTACGTGCAGACCTCGTGACCGCCCTCTCGCAGCCGCTCCGTCATGCCGTGACCCATCCGGCCGAGGCCGATCATTCCCAGTTGCATCAGAGGTCCTCCAGTCGGACGCGCGCGACGCGCCGGCCGCGCTCCTTCAACGACGCATAGTCCCCCGCCGCCTGCGCACGGATCAACCGGCCGAAGCCGAACGGCTGCCCCGGGATCGGGAGCTCGTCACCGGTGTCGTCGACGATCTGGAGGAAGAGCCCGGTCGCCGGCCCGCCCTTGTGGAGCTGGCCCGTCGAGTGCAGGTAGCGCGGGCCGTAGCCCGACGTCACGACGCAGCCGGTCTCTTCGCGTGCCCGCCGCGCCAGGTCGAAGAGCGCCGTGTCCGCGTCCTCGCCCGGGTCGACGAAGGCCTGGAGGCAGACGTAGTCGCCCGGCTCCGCCTGGGCGAAGAGCGCGTCCGGCGTGTGCTCCGGCTCAAGGTGCGGGTCGTCGCCGCTCTCCAGGATCGCCCGCGTCCGGTCCTTCGCCTCCTGCACGTTCGGCTGGTCGAACGGGTTGATCCCGAGCAGGTGCCCCGCGACCGCGGTCGCGAACTCCCAGCGGAAGAACTCGGCCCCGACGTCCTCCGGCTCCTCGACGAGGACGAGCGCCGGCTGCCGGTCACGGCCGCCGTTCGGGTTCTCTCCCGGGCACGGGACGAGTCCCTTGCCGTCCTTGCCTGTCGACTCGGCGAGCAGCTGCTCCACCCAGAGGCCGAACTCGCCCGGGTTCGGGTTGATGCAGACCTTGTCGCGGGCGTGGCGCCAGCTGTGGCCGAGGGCGAGGCCGAGCTCGAGGCCCGGGTTGTCGTCGCGCTCCGAGCGGCACGCCTGCACCGCCTCCTCGGCCCGCGCGAGAAGCGGATCCAGCTCGAGACCCATGATCGCCGCGGGCACGACGCCGAACGGCGAGAGCGCCGAGTAGCGCCCGCCGATCTCGGGGTTCCCGGCGAAGACGCGCCGGAAGCGGCGCGTCTTCGCGAGCTGCTCCAGCTCCGAGCCGGGGTCGGTGATCGCCACGAACTGCTCGCCGCGGCCGGTCTTCTCCCAGAAGTAGTCGGCGTGGGAGCGCGTCTCGAGGGTCGTGCCCGACTTGGACGACGCGACGAAGAGCGTCCGTTCGAGGTCGAGCCGCGCCTCGAGCGCGCGGATCGCCTGCGGGTGGGTCGTGTCGAGGACGTGGAACAGCTCGGCGTCGAAGGTACGCCGCAGCACCTCGGGCGCGAGGCTCGAGCCGCCCATGCCGAGGAGGACGACGTCGTCGTAGCTGTCCATCGTCTCCTCCGCGAAGCGAACGAGCTCCGCGGCCTCGGCGCGCATCCGCGCCGGCTCGTCGAGCCACCCGAGCCACTGCTCCTCTCCCGAGGAGGTCCAGAGCGACGCGTCCCGCGCCCAGATCCGGCGGACGATCTCGCCGTCTCGGGAGCTCACGCGCCCACGAGCTCGTGCTTCTTCGAGCGCACGCCGTCCAAGAGCTCCTCGAAGGAGTCGACGAACTTCTGGACGCCCTCCTCCTCGAGGACGCGGACGACGTCGTCGTAGTCGACGCCCGCGGCCGCGAGGTCCTCGAGCAGTCGATGCGCCTCGTCGATCCCGGTCTCCAGCGTGTCGGCGACCCGCCCGTGGTCCTGGAAGGCCTCGATCGTCTCCTGCGGCATCGTGTTCACCGTCTCGGGGCCGATCAGCTCCTCGACGTACATGACGTCGCGGTAGGCCGGGTTCTTCACCGAGGTCGAGGCCCACAGGCACCGCTGCGTCGTCGCGCCCTTCGCGGCGAGGGCCTCCCAGCGCGGGCCGGCGAAGACCTCCTTGTAGTTCCGGTAGGCGAGCCGCGAGTTCGCCACGCCGAGCTTGCCCTTCAGCTCGTCGTGGCCGCCGATCGCGTCGAGCCGCTTGTCGGCCTCCGTGTCGACGCGCGAGACGAAGTAGCTCGCGACGGAGGCGACACGCGAGGGGTGTCCGCCCGACTCGACCAGACGCTCGAGGCCGCGGATGTAGGCCTCCATCACCTCCTTGTGCCGCTCGAGCGAGAAGATCAGCGTCACGTTGATGTTCTTGCCGAGCGCGATCATGTCCTCGATCGCGCCGAGCCCCGGCTTCGTGGCCGGGATCTTCACGTACAGGTTCGGCCGGTCGCCGAGCTCGTGGAGGCGCTTCGCCTCGGCGAGCGTCGCCTCGTAGTCGTAGGCGAGGTTCGGGTCGACCTCCCACGAGACGTAGCCGTCCTTGCCGTGGCCCTCGTCCCAGACGGGGCGCAGGAGGTCGCAGGCCTCGGCGACGTCGTCGTGCGTCAGGTGGAGGTAGATCTCCTTCGCGTCATCCAGCGTCTCGAGACACTCGCGGAGCTGGTCGTCGTAGGCGGTCCCCTGCGAGATCGCCTTCTGGAAGATCGTCGGGTTCGACGTCACGCCGACGACGGCGTCCTCGCGCATCATCCGCTCGAGCTCGCCCGAGTGGAGGAGCTGGCGCGAGAGGAAGTCGATCCAGACGCTCTGTCCGTGGTCGGCGAGCTGGTGTAGCGGGCTCTTCTCAGGCATTGGCCAACCTCTTTTCCATTTCTTCGATCTTTTCCAGTCGCTGCACGTACCGCTCGCCGCCGTCGAAGCGGGCCAGGAGGAACGTGCGTACCAAATCGGCCGCGAGCGACGGCCCCACGATCTCGGAGCCCAGGCAGAGCACGTTCATGTCGTCGTGCTCGACGCCCTGGTGCGCCGAGTAGACGTCGTGGCAGACGGCGGCGCGGATTCCCGGCAGCTTGCAGGCGGCGACCGAGGCGCCGACCCCCGAGCCGCAGACGAAGACGGCCCGCTCGGCCTCGCTGTTCCGCAGCGCCTCGCCGACCTCCAGGGCCTTGTCGGGATAGTCGACGCGTACCGCTCCGGTGTCGACGCCGAGATCGAGAATCTCGTGGTCGGCGATCGCCGCGAGCACGGCCTCGCGCAGGCGAACGCCCCGGTGGTCGAACGCAACCGCAACCTTCACTGCGAAGGACCGTACCCGAGAGCCCAGGCTCTACGCCTGCGCTTAGACTGGCGGACGGTGACCGTGAACGACCCCGATCTCTGGCGCGAGCTCGGACAGCAGCTGCGGGTCGACTCGGTGCGCTGCGCCGCCTCGGCGAAGTCCGGCCATCCGACCTCGGGCATGTCCGCCGCCGACCTGATGGCGGTGCTGCTCGCCAAGTACTTGCGCTACGACTTCGCCAACCCGAAGGACCCGCACAACGACCGGCTCGTCTTCTCGAAGGGACATGCCTCGACGCTCCTCTACGGCATGTTCCGCGCGGCCGGCGCCGTCTCGGTCGACGACCTGAAGACCTACCGCCAGTTCGGGAGCATGCTCGAGGGCCATCCGACCCCGCGCATCCCGTGGGTCGACGTCGCCACCGGCTCCCTCGGACAGGGCCTTCCCTACGGCGTCGGGATGGCGCTCGCCGGCAAGAAGCTCGACCGGCTGCCCTTCCGGGTCTGGGTGCTCCTGGGCGACAGCGAGATCGCCGAGGGCTCGCAGTGGGAGGCGCTCGAGCACGCGGCGTACTACGAGCTGGACAACCTCGTCGCGATCGTCGACGTCAACCGGCTCGGCCAGCGCGGCGAGACGATGCACGGGTGGGACCTCGACTCGTACGCGAACCGCGCGCGCGCCTTCGGCTGCCACGCGATCGAGATCGACGGCCACGACGTCGAGGCGATCGACCGCGCGTACGCGCAGGCGCTCGAGCTCACCGGG
>VAYE01000088.1 GCA_005883235.1 Actinomycetota bacterium | reverse complement strand
GCGAGCGGGTAGAGCGCGACGAGGAGCAGGGTGTCGCGGGCGCCGCCGGGCCCGAGGAGCGGGCGGGCGATCTCGACGACGAGCACCGCGGCGATTCCGGCGGCGACGAGCGAGACGAGCACACCGGCGACGACTGTCGAGCGGAGGACGAGCGAGACCCCGTGGACGAGGAGCGGGTAGAGCGGGAAGAACGACGTCGCCTGCTTCGAGTCGTAGCCGTGGTCGGCGATGTGCACGAACCACTGCGCGTCCCACTGAGCGAACGTGTTGAAGAGGAGATCCGTGCGCGCCTCGTAGGCGTGGAAGGGCGCGATCCCCGTCCGCAGCGGCAGCCAGAGCAGCGCGAGCGCCGCGCCGACCCAGTACGCGACGCGGATGCCGACGAGCGTCCAGCCCGGCTCGGCCCGGCGCGAGCCTAGGCGCCGGCGGACATCCAGTCCCACGTCGCCCGGAGACCGTCGTCGAGGGTGTGCCGCGCCCGCCAGCCGAGCTCGCGCTCGGCGAGGCTCGGGTCGAGGAAGCTCCGCTGGAGCTCGCCGAGCCGCGCAGGAGCGAGCTCCGGCTCGCGTTCGACCCCTGACACGCGGGAGATCGCGTCGTAGAGCTCGACCACCGAGGTCTCACGACCGGTGCCGACGTTGAGCACGCCGCCCGAGTGGTCGACTGCGGCGAGGGTGGCAGAGACCACGTCGCCCACGAAGACGTAGTCGCGCGTCTGCCGGCCGTCGCCGAAGATCTTCGGCGTGCCGTCGCCGGCGAGGTGGCCCATGAAGATCGCGACGACGCCGGCCTCGCCGTGCGGGTCCTGCCGCGGCCCATAGACGTTCCCGTAGCGGAGCGCCACGTGACTGCCGCCGTAGAGGCGGTTGTACGTCGCCAGGTACTCCTCGCCGGCGAGCTTGGAGGTTCCGTACGGCGCGAGCGGCCTCCGCTCTGCGCCCTCCTCCGCCGGACCGTCGCACTCGCCGTAGATCGCGCCGCCCGTCGACGCGAAGATCACCTTCGTCCCGTGGCGCCGTCCTGCCTCGAGCACGCGCAGCGTCCCGAGCACGTTCACGTCGGCGTCGTACACCGGATCGTCGACGGAGACGCGTACGTCCGCCTGGGCGGCGAGGTGGAAGCAGGTGTCCGGGCGCACCTCGTCGAAGACGGCGTCGGCGTCCGAGCGGATGTCGCCCTCGTGGAGCCGCGCGCCCTCGCGCACGTGCTCGCGCCGCCCGCTCGTGAGGTTGTCGAGGACGTGGACGTCGTCCCCGCGCGCGACGAGCGCGTCGGCTACGTGCGAGCCGATGAATCCTGCGCCGCCGGTGACTATGGCCCGCACTTCCTCCTATCCTAAGCCGCTCATGTTCGTGACCTTCGAAGGCCTGGACGGCTCGGGCAAGTCGACCCAGGCCGACCTCCTCCGCGAGGCGCTCGTCGCAGAGGGGCGAAACGTCGTCGCGACGCGCGAGCCCGGCGGCACCGACTTCGGCGAGCGCGTGCGCGAGCTCTTGCTGCACGGGCAGGAGCTGACGCCGTGGGCCGAGGCGGCGCTCTTCGCGGCCGCGCGCACGGAGCTCGTCGCCCGCGTGATCCAGCCCGCGCTCGAGGGCGGGGCCGACGTCGTCTGCGACCGCTACATCGACTCGTCGCTCGCCTACCAGGGGATCGCGCGTGGGCTCGGAGTCGACCGCGTGCTGGAGCTGAACCTCCAGGCGACCCGCGGGCTCCTCCCCGATCGCACGTTCCTGATCCTCCTCGACCCGAACGAGTCGGCGCGGCGGGCCGGGGACGCCCCCGACCGCATCGAGCGCGAGGGCGGTGACTTTCGCTCCGCCGTCGACAGGGCCTATCGGGAGCTGGCCTCGATGTTCCCGAAGCGGGTCGTCGCGCTCGACGGCTCGAAGTCGGCCCGCGACCTCGCCGTGGAGATCCGTGGACAGGTTCGAGACCTTTCCTGAGCAGCCCGAGGCGAAGCGCCTGCTCCGGGCGGCGCTCGCGGAGGGACCGGCGCACGCGTACCTGCTCCACGGGCCGCCCGGGGTCGGCAAGCGCGCGGCCGCGCTCGCGTTCGCGGCCGAGCTGCTCGGCTCGCCGGAGCGCGTCGAGCGCCGTGCCCACCCCGACCTCTACGTCCTCGAGCCGCTCGGCGACCAGATCCGCATCGACGCCGTCCGCGAGCTGCGGCGCGACCTGCACATGCGCCCCTTCGAGGCGGACCGCCGCGTCTACCTCGTGCTCGGCGCCGACGTGATGAACGAGGACGCCGCCGACGCGCTGCTCAAGGACCTCGAGGAGCCGCCGTCCTACGCGGTCATCGTCCTCGTCGCGAACGACCTCGGCCCGCTGCCGGAGACGATCCGCTCGCGGTGCCAGCTCGTGCCGTTTCGGCGCTTGTCCGAGCGGGCGGTGCGGGAGGAGATCGTGCGTCGCGCTCCTGGGCTCGACGAGGAGGAGCAGACGACGCTCGCGCGGCTCGCGGCCGGCCGGCTCGACCGCATGGAGCGGCTGCTCGACCCCGCCGCGGCCGAGGGACGGACGGCGCTCCTCGACGTCGCGCGCAGCGTCTACCGCGATCCGGGCTTCGAGCCCGCCGACGCGGCCGGCCGGCTGATGGAGCTCGTGCGCGCGCGCGGGTCCGCCGCACGCGACGCCGCGCAGGAGGCGCTCGAGGGGTTCGAGCTTCCGGCTCGCGAAGCCGAGCAGCGCGTGAGGCGCGCGCAGCGCGGGGCCGAGCGCGAGGAGGTCCTGGCGACCCTGGAGGAGCTCGCGGCGTGGTACCGCGACCTCCTCGTCGTCGGCGCGGGAGCGGACGGCGCGGTCGTCCACTCCGATCGGCTGGAGGAGCTCCGCGAGGACGCGACGCGGGAGCGTCTGGCCGGCGCCGAGCGTGCGTGCGAGGTCGTGCGGAAGACCTGGCGCGACGCGGAGGAGCTCCAGGTGAACGCGAGCCTGGCGGTGGAGGCGCTCCTGATCGAGCTCCGCGGCGCCCTCACAAGCCTCGCGCCTATCCCCCTTTAGGGCGAGTCCGTGCGTGCCGATCCCCACCAGAGTGAGAGGTGGGAGTGGCCGCGCTTCCTGAAACCGTTCGGGCGACCGATCTCTACGAGCGCTATGCGTCTCGTCTCTACGGCTTTTGCCTTCACCGCCTCGGCAGCCGCGAGGAGGCCGAGGACGCCGTCCAGACGACCTTCCTGAACGCGTTTCGGGGGCTCTCGCGCGGCGTCGTTCCCGCCTCGGAGTCGGCCTGGCTGTTCAAGATCGCGGAGAACGTCTGCCTGTCGCGGCACCGGGCGGCCTTCCGGCGCCGCCGCGTGGAGGCGCCCGGCGACCTGGCCGCGGTCGAGGACACCGTCGCCGCGCCGGCGAGAGCCGACGACGAGCTGATCCCGCTCGAGGACGCCCTCGCGGAGATGCCCGACGCGCAGCGGCGCGCGCTCCTCCTGCGCGAGTGGCAAGGCCTGTCGTACCGCGAGATCGCGGCCGAGCTCCAGGTCTCGCAGTCGGCCGTCGAGACGCTGATCTTCCGCGCCCGGCGCAGCCTCGCCCGCCGGCTGGAGGCGCCGCGCGAGCGCCTGCGTCGCGTGGGCCAGGCGATCGACGTCGGCGCCGCGCTCAGCGCGCTGAAGGGAGCGCTGTCGACGGGGGCCGTGGTCAAGGCGGCGGTCGCCGGCGTCGCGCTGACCGGGCTCGTCGCCGGAATCGCGGTCGATCCTCCGCAGTTGCGGCGGCACCACGCCCCTCCGGCTCCGGCTGGGCCGGTGAAGCAGCGATACGTGACGCGTGCCGCTCCACAGCGGGTCGACGCGCCGCGGCCGAGCTTTGCGCCCACGTCGCAGCAGCACGCAGTGCGTGGAGAGGCCCGGCCGAAGCATGCCGCCGCGGCGAAACGGCACGTGGTCGTCGTCCCGGCCCCGCCT
>VAYE01000087.1 GCA_005883235.1 Actinomycetota bacterium | reverse complement strand
GGCAGAAGTTCCGCACGCTCGTGGCGATGAACGCCCTCGGGATCGCGCTTCGCGAGCTCGAATCCACGGAAGAGCTCGCCGGCGAGGAGGAGCTCCGCGAGCTCGCGCGCCGGTTGCGCGCCGGTGACGTTCCCGAGGACGCGCTGCCACAGCTGAAGGAGCACGTCGCAGCCAAGCTGCGCGTCTCGAACCCGGACTACCTCGAGCGCTACTCCTGACCCGGCGGCGCATATACCTCATGCGCCATGCGGCGGTGGCGTACTTCGTGAACGGGCGCCCGGTGCGCCCCGACACGGTGTCGCTGACGCCGGCGGGGCTGGAGCAGGCCCGCGCCGCGGCGGCGGCTCTCGCAGGGGTGCAGCTCGACCGCGTGCTGACGAGCGGCCTCCGGCGGACGCTCGAGACGGCCGCGATCGTCGCGCCGGGCGGGGAGCCGGAGTCGTGGCCGGACCTGCGCGAGCTGGAGAGCGGCCGGCTCGCCGACTTCGCCGAGGACGAGCTGGAGCGGGCGTTCGTCACCGCCTTCAAGGACATCGTCCCCGAGGAGGCGCGCTTCCTCGGCGGCGAGACGATCGGCTCGCTCTACGACCGCGTCCTCCCGGCGCTCGAGCGGCTGCTCGCGGATCCCGCCTGGGACGCCGTCCTCGCGGTGCTGCACGGAGGCGTCAACCGCGCGATTCTCTCGCACGCCCTCACGGGCGGCCGCACGTTCTTCGGGAACCTGGAGCAAACGCCCGGCTGCATCAACGTCCTCGACGCGGGCGAGGACTGGGTCGTGCGCGCCGTGAACGTGACGCCGTACGATCTGGCTCACCGAAGGGGACGGGCGACGACGATGGAGGAGCTGTGGACGGAGTTCAGGAGCACGTAGAGCACGACGCCGTGGTCGAGCTGATCCGGCGCGACCTCGAGGGCGGCGAGTACGACGAGATCCGGGAGCTCTGGAAGCGGCACTCGCTGGCCGAGGACGCGCGCGACCTACCCGGTCTGATCTCGACGCTGACCGAGGATTGCGTCTACGAGCTCGTCCAGAGCGGCCACCGCTGGGAGGGGCACGAGGGCGCGACCCGGTTCTACACCGAGCTCCTGACCGCCTTCCCGGACATCCACTTCGACCTGACCGACATCGTCATCGGCCCGCAGGGCGTCTGCGAGGAGGCGCGCGTGACCGGGACGCACAAGGGCCGCTGGCTCGACGCCGAGCCGACGGGTGAGCTCCTGCAGTGGCGGGTCGTGATCTTCTTCCCCTGGGACCGGGAGGCCCGGCGCTTCAGGGGCGAGAAGGTCTACACGGACGGGCTGGTCACTGGCTGAGGCTTCGAGGCGGGCGCGGACGGGGCGGCGGGTCTCGTCGAAGACACGTGAGCCACGGGCGGATCATCTGGCCGATGCTCGCGCACAGCGCCCAGGTCGCGGCGGCCGGCCTTCGCTCTGCCGCGTAGTAGGTGGCGAGCATCAGCGTGCCAGACTTCGTTCTGCTGGCCGTCCAGCCGGTAAGGGACCACTCCGGAGCCGCAACGTCGCCCTCGGCGGCGTCGAAGGCTGAAGGGCTGGAAGTAGACCCGGTTGGTTCGCCAGCGCTTCGCCTAGTCGATCCTCCTAGCGGAGGAAGCCGGACACGAGGCGGCTGAAGGTCTCGGGGTCCTCGAGCGGCAGGTTGTGGCCTGCCCCGGGGAGCTCGACGTACTCGGCGTTCGGCAGGCGCGCGGCTAGGGCGCGGCCGTTCTCGACGGGGACGATCCGGTCCGCGTCGCCGTGGACGACGAGCGCCGGAGCCCGGATGCGCTCGACCTCGACCCCTTCCGCGTAGTAGCGATAGCAGGCGTCGGCGTGGGCGGCGATGGTGTCGAAGCCGGCCGGCCTCTCGAGGCGCGCGGCGACGATCTCCTCCATCCGCTGCGGGTTGCGCTCCGTCCAGCCGGGGGCGAAGGCGTAGTGGAGCGTGGCGCGGACGAACTCGTCGTACGGGAGTGCGAGCGCCGCGTCGAAGCCGTCGCGCACCTCGGGTGGCCTCGGCACGCGGTTCGGTCCGCCTGCTCCGGTGCCCGCGAGGACGAGGGAGCGCACGAGCTCCGGGTGCTCGAGTGCGAGCGTGAGCGCGACGTAGCCGCCCATGGAGAGGCCGACGACGTGCGCGGGCCTGTCCGCGAGGATCTCGGCCGCGTCCTCCGCGAAGCCGTGCATCGAACAGGAGCCGTCGATGCGCGGCGAGCGGCCGGTGCCCCGCGCGTCGTACGCGATCGTCCGCCACCGCTCCGCCAGCGGCCGGGCGACGTAGCGCCAGACCCAGAGGCCCTGTCCGAGGCCGGCGATCAGCAGCAGCGGGTCGCCCTCGCCACGCTCCTCGACATGGATCTTTGACGCTGCGGGCGCCGCCATGGTACGAACCGTAACCCGATGCCATCGCTCGACGGCAAGGTCGCAATCGTCACCGGCGCCGGCCGCGGCATCGGTCGCGAGCACGCGCAGGCGCTCGCCGCGGCGGGGGCGAAGGTGGTCGTCAACGACCTCGGCGCTTCGCTCGACGGCCGGCTCGACAACGAGCAGCCCGCGAACGAGGTCGTCGCGCTCGTCAACAACGCCGGGATCACGCGCGACCGCATGCTTGTGAACATGAGCGAGGCCGAGTGGGACAGCGTGATCGCAGTCCACCTGAAGGGCCATTTCGCACCGACCCGCCACGCCGCCGCCTATTGGCGCGAGCAATCGAAGTCCGGCGCAGAGGTTCGCGCTCGCGTGATCAACACGTCGAGCCCCTCCGGCGTCTTCGGCAACGTCGGCCAGACGAACTACGGCGCGGCGAAGGCGGCGATCGCGGGGTTCACGATCATCGCGGCGCAGGAGCTCGCCCGCTACGGCGTCACCGTCAACTGCCTGGCCCCGAACGCCCGCACGCGGATGACCGAGGCGACCTTCGGCGAGATCCCGAAGCCGGCGGAGGGCTTCGACCCGATGGATCCGGCGAACATCGCTCCGGTCGTCGTCGCGCTGTGCGCAGACGAGGCGCAGGAGATCACGGGCCAGTGCTTCTTCGTCTACGGAGGCGCCGTGAACGTCCTGCGAGCGTGGGAAGCGGGCGAGCTCCTCCAGGCCGACGGGCGCTGGAACGCCGACGAGCTCCTCGCGGAGCTCAGGGACCGGTTCCCGGGCGGGGTCGCGCCGGAAGGGATGGCGCAGATGAGCAAGGCCGGCGGGCGGTCGCTGCGGGTTGGCTGAGCACGACCTCGCCGCGTCGGTTCCGCTCGCCGGTCTGCTCGGGATCGAGATCGTCTCCGCCGAGCCGGAGGAGGTCCGCGGGTCGCTTCCGTGGGCGCCGGAGCGCTGCACCGCCGGCGGAGTTCTGCACGGGGGCGCGCTGATGGCCTTCGCCGACACGCTCGGAGGCGTCTGCGCGTTCCTCCACCTGCCTGTGGGTGCGGCGACGGCGACGGTCGAGTCGAAGACGAACTTCTTCCGCGCCGTCCGGGGCGGGCAGGTGTCCGGCGTCGCGCGGCCGCTCCACGTCGGGCGGAGCTTCATCGTCGTGCAGACGGATCTGGTCGACGACGACGACCGTCGCGTGGCCCAGGTGACGCAGACGCAGGCCGTGCTCGTATGACGACGCGGTTGGGCCTCGGCCAGCTCGAAGGAACCGCGGAGCGCGACCTGGGCACGAGCGCGTGGCACAGGATCGACCAGCGCGAGATCGACCTCTTCGCCGAGGCGACGGGCGACCACCAGTGGATTCACGTCGATCCCGAGGCCGCCGCGCAGGGCCCGTTCGGCGGCACGATCGCGCACGGGTACCTCTCGCTCTCGATGCTGCCGACGCTCATGACCGAGGTGCTGACCGTCGAGGACGCCCGGATGGGGATCAACTACGGGATCGACCGCGTGCGGTTCACGGCCCCGGTGCCGTCGGGGTCGGAGGTGAGGCTGAAGGCCCGGCTCCTCGAGGGCACGCGCCGTGGCGAGGGCATCCTCTACCGCGTCGGCGTCGAGGTCGAGATCCGCGGTGCGGAGAAGCCGGCGCTCGTCGGCGAGGTGCTCTACCTCGTCTTCGGGTGAGACTCAGGACCCCTGCTAGCGGCTCCAGCTCGGTGGTCCGACGTCACGCGCGATCACGCGGGCCGGGCCGCCGTTGGCAGGCACGAGCTCGACCCGTGTCCTCCTCGAGTCCGCGCCGTCGAGCTGGATCCAAAGGAGGATGAAACGTCCGTCCCTCGAGATGTCCATCGCGCTCGCGTAGCCGAGGTAGCCGTGGTCGCCCAGGCTCCGGATCGAGCCGGTGCTGTCCACGACGTAGACGTACTCGCCTGTCTCCGTCGGACTGACTGCGAGTAGCGTTCTGCCCTCTCCGGACCACGCGACCGGCTTCAGGCCCAGCCGATCCTTCAGAACGGCTGCTGGTGGCTTGGGCAGTCGTCTCGTCACGACTCTGCGGCCCGTCCCATCTTGGAAGATCTCCCAGATCCTGTGTTTGCCCCAGACCTTTTCGCGCCCGAAGGGGCCTAGGGGACCCTCTCGGTGCGCGAACGAGATCGAGCCGTCGGGACGCCAGACGGGTGAGCTGCTCCGATCGTCCCAGGTCAGGCGTCGGAGGGCTCCACCATCGCGTGCGGTGATGTAGACGTCACTGTGAAGGTCGTCCGGCGTGCCGCTCATCGCGAAGGCCAACTGCCTGCCGTCGGGGGAGAAGTCGTACCCGAGGATGCGCGGCGCGACGGCGATCGAGCGTTGCTTCCCCGTGCTCCGATCGAGGGCAACGAGCTGCTCGTCGAAGTTTGGCCCGCCGGTAAGGCCAAGCGTTGCAAGGTGCCGCGAGTCTGGCGACCACACGGGCGGATCGAGATCGACGCGGCCCGCGAGCAACCGCACCGGCCCTCCGTCAGCGTTGATTACGTGAAGGGAACAGGCGTTGCAGGGGTAGAACGCAACCCAGTGCCCGTCCGGAGAGATCTCCGGCTCCTCACCGCGGACGAGGAAGCGCTTGTGGTGTCCATCGCGATCGGCGACCCAGATCCTCTCGTTCTTCGCGAAGACGATCCGCGAGACATGTCTCGGCTGGGACGTCGAAGGCCCGCCGCTCGAGCACCCAGCGCCCAGGAGCAGAAGCGCAACGAAAGCCGTGGGCCGGCGAAGCTGCACTTCGGACTCCTGTTACGCCGTCCCTAGGTGACACGCTCGACGAGCATCGCCATCCCCTGGCCGCCGCCGACGCACATCGTCTCCAGGCCGATCGTCCCGTCGAGCGTCTCGAGGTCGTTGAGCAGCGTGCACATGATCCGGGCGCCCGTCATGCCGTAGGGGTGGCCGAGCGCGATCGCGCCGCCGTGCGGGTTCAGCTTGTCGCCGAACGGATCGATTCCGACCTCGCGGCACACCGGCAGCACCTGCGCGGCGAAGGCCTCGTTCAGCTCGACCACGTCGACGTCGTCGATCGTCATCCCGGCTCGCGTCAAGACCTGCCGGATCGCGCCGATCGGGCCGACGCCCATGATCTCCGGCTCGATCCCGGAGACGGCCGAGGCGACGATCCGCGCCCGCGGCCGGAGGCCGAGCTCGCGTGC
Source organism: Actinomycetota bacterium (assembly GCA_005883235.1). The sequence continues at coordinate 2,140 of VAYE01000087.1, read as the reverse complement.
GCGCTGCTCGCTCATCACGATGATGGCGGCGGCGCCGTCGTTCAGCGGGCACGAGTTCCCGGCCGTGACCTTGCCGCCCGGCTTGAAGGCCGGCTCCAGCTCCCGGAGCCGCTCGAGCGTCGAGTCCCGCCGCGGCCCGTCGTCCCTCGCCACGCCGTCCCACGGAGTGACCTCGCGGTCGAAGAAGCCCGAGTCCTGCGCGGCGACGGCGCGCTCCTGCGAGCGCTGGGCGAAGCGGTCCATGTCCTCGCGCGACACTTCGTAGCGCTCGGCGACGTTCTCGGCGGTGAGTCCCATCGGGATGTAGACGTTTGCGATCGGCGCCTCGTCGCCGGCGAGTTTCGGATGGAGCTCCTCGGCGTCCTTGGGATAGCCGTCGACCTGCGAGATCGACTCGACGCCGCCGGCGACGAACGCGTCTCCCTCGCCGGCTCGGATCGCATGGAACGCCATCCGGATCGTCTGCAGGGACGAGGCGCAGAAGCGGTTCACCGTCGTGCCGGGCACGGTCGCGGGGAGCCCGGCGAGCAGGGCGGCGCGCCGCCCCAGGTTCATTCCCTGCTTCTGCTCCGGGAAGCCGCAGCCGACCATCACGTCCACGATCTCGGCGCGGTCGAGCGCCGGCGCCTGCGTCAGCGCCGCCTCGATGGCAAGGGCCACTAGGTCGTCGGGGCGCGCGTCGACGAGCGACCCCTTCCGCGCCCGCCCGATCGGCGTTCGCGCGACGCCGACGATCACGGCCTCCGGCATCAGGCGAACGCGCTCTCGCCGGTCAGAGCCCGGCCGATGATCAGCTTCTGGATCTGGCTCGTGCCTTCGTACAACGTCGTGACCCTCGCGTCTCGCAGGTACTTCCCGACGGGATAGTCGTCCACGTAACCGTAGCCACCGTGCACCTGCACGGCGGCGTTCGCGGCGCGGACGGAGGCCTCGCTCGCGAAGTACTTCGCGTACGAGGACTCGAGAGTGTGCGGCTCGCCCGCGTCTGCCAGGGCGGCCGCCCGCCGGACGAGCAGGCGCGCGGCCTCCGTCTCGACGGCGATGTCGGCGATCAGCTCCTGCACGAGCTGGAACCCTGCGATCGCCCGGCCGAACTGGCGCCGCTCGCGCGCGTAGCCGATGCACGCGTCGAGACAGCCCAGCCCGATCCCGACGCAGCCGGCGCCGAGGGAGATCCGGCCGGTGTCGAGCGCGGACATCGCGACCTTGAATCCCTCCCCGACGGCGCCGAGTCGGTTCGCGTCCGGCACGCGGACGCCGTCCAGGAAGAGCTCGCCGGTGTCCTGCGCGCGCAGGCCGAGCTTGCCCTTGATCGGCCGCGCCTCGAAGCCGGGCGAATCGGTCGGCACCGCGAAGCAGGTGATCCCGCGCGGGCCCTCGCCGCCCGTGCGCGCGAACACGAGCGCGAGCGAGGCCCAGGTCCCCAGCGTGATGAAGAGCTTCGAGCCGCTGAGGATCCAGGAGTCGCCGTCCCGCTCGGCCCGCGTCGCGAGGCTCGCCGGGTCGGAGCCCGAGCCAGGCTCGGTCAGCGCGTAGCAGCCGAGTCCCTCGCCGGAGCAGAGCGGCGGCAGCCAGTCGCGGCGCTGCTTCTCGGTTCCCCACTGGACGATCGTCTTCCCGACGAGGCCGACGTTCACCGAGACGATCCCGCGCACGGACGAGTCGCCGCGGCCGAGCTCCTCGCAGAGCACGCAGTACGAGACCGTGTCGAGGCCCAGGCCGCCGTAGGCCTCGGGCAGGGCGGCGCCGAGGTAGCCCGCGTCGGCGAGCTTGGCGACGATGCCGCGGTCCATCGCCTCCGAGCGGTCCCACTCCCGCGCGTACGGCTCGATCTCCCGCGCCGCGAACTCACGGGCCGACTGCCGGATCAGCTCCTGCTCGTTCTCCACCGAAGGCCTTTGCGAGGGGCCGAATTCCGGCCGGCCCCTCGCGCGAGCTTGCCTCAGCAGCCCTTGAGCAGACCGCTGATCGACGAGTAGTGGCCGCCGCCGTAGCGGTAGAGCCGCATCTTGCAGATCGGGAACCGCTTGCCCGGCGTCGTCTTGACCTTCACCTTCGGGAGCACGAACGGATTCGACTCGTTCAGGTGGGTGGCCGCCCGCATGATCGAGTCGCGGGTCGGGTTCTTCCCGGCCTGGTA
>VAYE01000086.1 GCA_005883235.1 Actinomycetota bacterium | reverse complement strand
ATTCGCGCCTCGCCGGTGGGATCGTTGCCCAAAAGGCGGGTGACAGGAGGTGCGATTGGCATGCGTACGCGTTCCGGCTCGTCGTCGAATCTCGTCGGGAACGAGAATCGGCTCTTCGCCGAGGTCAAGCCGACCGCCGACGAGACACAGTTCCAGCTCGACAACACGAGCGACCGCTACTACAACTCGCCGTACTACCTGCTCCACAAGGACGAGCTCCAGCAGGTCCCGGCGCCGCGGACGAGCCCGCCGCGGATGGAGCTCGCGGACGTGCTCGGGAGCGACCTGACCGACGCCGTCACGGCGGCGAAGAAGATCATCTTCCACAGCGTCGGCGACACCGGGGCCGCGAAGGTCAACCACTTCCAGACGGCGCAGCAGGCGATCGCGCACGAGGCTTCCGTGGCCGACGCGATGGCGCACGACGTCCGGCAGGGCGGAGCCGACGGCCCCGCGTTCTTCTTCCACCTCGGCGACGTCGTCTACAACTTCGGCGAGGGCAAGTACTACTACGACCAGTTCTACGAGCCCTTCCGCGACTACGACCGGCCGATCTTCGCGATCCCGGGCAACCACGACGGAGCGGTCTTCGGCGACACGCCGGACCGGCCGCAGGTCCCGACCCTGACGGCGTTCCTGCGGAACTTCTGCGCGGACACGGCCGGCCCTTCGCCCGACGCGGGCGGCCTCGTCCGCAGCACGATGACGCAGCCCGGCGTCTACTTCACGCTCGACGCGCCGCTCGTCTCGATCGTCGGCCTCTACACGAACGTCATCGACGGAGGGCCCGGCGTGATCTCGTCCGAGGGCGGCCACTATCCGATTCCCGACGACCAGCTCACGTTCCTGACAGGTGAGCTCGAGCGCCTGAAGCTGCAGCGCGAAGCAGGCGAGCGGGCGGTGCTCGTCGCCTGCCACCACCCGCCCGCCTCGGCGGACAGCAAGCACGGCGGCACCACCGGCCTCGCGAACGACATCGACCAGGCCTGCCGCAGCGCAGGGCTCTGGCCCGACGCCGTCCTCTCCGGCCATGCCCACCTGTACCAGCGCTTCACCCGCGAGGTGGACGGGCGGGAGATCCCCTATATCGTCTCCGGAAGCGGCGGCTTCGCCGCGACGCGGCCGCAGGGCGGGGCGCCGCCGGTGCCGTGGACGAAGGGGGAGTACACGCTCGTGAACGACCCCATCGTCGACTTCGGCTACCTCACCGTCACGGTCGACGCGACGGGCGATCCGCAGACGCTCACCATCGCCTTCCAGTCGCCGACGTCGGGCGACAGCGTGACGGTGAACCTCCCGACGGGAAAGCTGGCGCCTACTAGCGGAGGCTGATCTTCGCGCAGCTCGGGTCGCTCTCGTTGCCGGAGCGGTCCCACGCCCAGACGCAGAACTTGTACGGGCCGCGGGCGGCGCGGCGGGGCGCCGTCCACGCGAGCGAGCGGAGCGCCGCCGAGTCGACGGCCGCGAGGTCGCCGCTCGAGCTCAGGATCGCCTTCGTCTTGCGGTAGACGCGGACGAGGCGGCGGGCCGTGCCCGTCTCCTCGGAGACCCGGAAGCGCAGCGTCAGGCGTGCGCCGTACCGGCCGGACGCGCGCAGGGCCTTCGCCTCCGGAGCCTTCGCGTCGAGGACGTCGGCCTCGAAGTCGCGCGAGGCCTTCGCTCCGGTCTCGGCGTCCTGCACGTCGACGTGCGCGACCAGTTGCCGGCCGCCGAGCGCGGCGGGGACGTCCCAGGCGCAGCGCACGACGCCGGCGTCGAGCTTCTGCTCCGTCGCGGTGAGCTTGCGGTCGCCGACGCTCGCGGTGCACGTCGCGGAGCCGGACGCCACGGCGGCGCCGTCCTGGTAGGTCACGTCCGCGGTCGCCGATGCCGAGCCGCCGCCCTCGACGCGGCCTTCGAAGCGCGGCTCGCCTATCACGACCCCATCCACGGTGCTCTTGCCCGTCGCCAGCTCGACGGCGGTCTTCGCGTTCACGACGCCCCAACCCTGGGTGGGCGACCAGCCCGCGCCCGCGGCGCGCGTCGCGGTGTGCGTGAGGATCTCCGCGACCTCGTAGTTCAGGAGCTCCGGGTGCGCGGCCCAGACGAGCGCGGCGATGCCGGCCGCCTCCGGCGCGGCGAAGGACGTGCCGTCGGAGTACCCGTAGCGCGCGCCCGTCGTCGCGTCGGTGAACTTCGTCGAGCAGTCGCCGTCGAAGAGGGAAGCGACCGGCGGGAGGGCGCCGAAGACACCGACGTTGCAGAGCGGCGCGCTCGCAAAGGTGCCCGGCGCGAGCAGCGAGAGATGGCTGCCCCAGCTCGACCAGGGCGCCGGGTGGTCGGTCGCGTCGCTCGCGCCGACCGCGAGGCCGTAGCCGGCCGCGCCGCCGTCGGGCTGGAGGTAGGCGGCGGGGTAGTTCACCGGCCCGCCGTCGTTCCCGGCCGACGCGACGAGCAGGACGCCCTTCCCGATCGCATAGTCCAGCGCGTCCTTCTCCATCAGCGACATCCCGGGCCCGCCGAAGCTCATGTTGATCACACGGACCCCGGCATCGGCGAGCGTTCGGATCGCAGTCGCGACGGAGTACGACGTGAGGCCGATGTCCTTGACGATGTCGAGCTTGCACGAGCCGCAGAAGCCGGCCATGCCCTGGCCGTCGTCGTTCAGCGCGCCGACGAGCGACGACACGAACGTCCCGTGACCGAGCGTGTCGAAGGGATCCGTGGCCTGACCCGTGAAGTACCAGCTCGCGACGACCTTCCCGCTCAGGTCGGGGACCTGGCCCCAGCCGGTGTCGATCACGCCGACGACGATCGCGGGGCTGCCGCGGTCGACGTTGAGCGCGCTGTCGAGCCCCACGTGCGAGAACTGCCACTCGAAAGGTAGGTGCGTCGTCGGGTCGACGGTCGTCGTCAGCGGGTCGTTCCGCTTGTGGAAGGTCTCGCGGCGCCGGACGGGCTCGACGTAGCGGATGCGGGCATCGGCGCCGACGGAGGCGGCGAGCGCCTGGAGCGAGCCCTGGTCGCCTGCGACCTCGAGGGCGCGGAGGCCGCGGTTCACGTAGACGGGTGAGACGCGGAACGCGCGCGCGACGGCGGCGGCGTCCGTGGGGTCGGCGAGCCCGACGACCGCCCGGCCGCCGGCGAAGCGCGTCGTCGTCGCGGCGAGCCCGCGCAGCCGCGGGCCGTGCGCCCAGCGCATCCGGAAGCGCGGCAGCGGTCGCGGCGGCGCGACGAAGACGGAGGGCGCCTGCACGTGCTCCCGGAGCCGCATCGGCTGGAGCGCGCCGGCGGCGCCCGGGGACGAGACCAGGACGGCGAGGCCGGCAGTGAGCAGGAGCCGCATGCGCATGACGGGTCTCCGCGGGGCGGAGTCAGTGGACGGATCGGTGAAAGCCACGACCGGCGACATCACCCCTCCGGGTGAGCCCTAGAGTTCTGCCGTGGTCCGGGTCACCTACGAGCTCGAGCCCGCCTCCTGGGCGGAGGAGCTGGCGCGGGTCGAAGCGGGTCACGTGGTTTCCGTCGAGGGCGGCCGCGCGGTGGTGGAGTTCCCGCAGCGGAACTGGGGACGCGACGTCACGCTCCTCGTCTCCTCCCTCCTCGCCGGCGAGTGGGCCGACAGCGCCGCGCTCGAGCGCTGCCGCCTCGTCGGGCTGGAGTGGCCGGAGGGCTTCCCCGGTCCGGCCTTCGACGCCGCCGAGGGCGTGCTCGTCGGCGCGATCGTCAAGCCGCCGGTCGGCCTTGCGCCGCGCGAGTTCGCCGAGACCGCGGCGGCCCTCGCCCACGGCGGCGCGGATCTGATCAAGGACGACGAGCTGCTCGGCGACCAGGAGTGGTGCCCGCTCGAGGAGCGCGTGCGCGCCGTCGCCGCCGCGATCCCCGAGAGCGTGCGCTACGCGCCCAACGTGACCGGGCCGGTGGACGGGCTCCTCCGCCGCGCAGAGCGGGCCGTCGAGGTCGGCGCCTCGGCGCTCATGGTGAACGCCTTCGCCCAAGGCCTCGACGCGCTGCGCGCACTGCGCGAAGCCGATCTCGGCGTGCCGCTCTTCGCGCACCGCGTCGGAGCGGCGTTCTGGATTCGCGGCCCGCTCGGCGTGGCCGGAAC
>VAYE01000085.1 GCA_005883235.1 Actinomycetota bacterium | reverse complement strand
GCCGATGGACCAGCTTCACGGTTTCCTCGACGCGCTCCACCGCCGCGATCCGAGCGTTCGGTCGGAGGTCACGCATCTGGTCACGGTCGAGCAGCTGCCGCGGCTGCGGACGGGGGAGCTCGAGCTCGGGATCCTCTACTTCGTGCAGGGCTTCGGCTTCGACGGGATCGAGATCGAGCCGCTCTTCGAGGGCACCGAGATGGTCGCGCTCCTGCCGGAGCGTCACCCGGCGGCGGCGAAGGAGCGGGTCGGCCCTGCCGATCTGGCCGACGAGAGCCTCGTCCTCTTCCCGCGCGCGGTCAACGCCCCCCTCCACGCCTGGATGCTGGAGCGGATCACCGAGGCGGGCTACCGCTTCCGCGGCGTGCACGAGGTGAGCGGATCGGACCCCCGCGACATCGTCCTGGGCGTCGCCGAGGAGGCCGGCGTCGCGCTCGTGCCCCTCGTCTACGAGGACGGCTGGGCACGCGGCATCGTCGCGCGCCGGCCCCTCGAGGTGCCGGTCTCGATGCCGCCGACCGTTCTCGGCTGGCACGCCGACGCGCGCGAACGGCTTCGTCCCTTCATCGAGAATGCGCGCGCCGTCGCCCGGGAGCTACGCGGCGCGGATCGAAACTGACGGCATATCGGTCTGCCGTCGACACGTATTTGACTGTGGCGCGCGTGCGGTTCGATAGTTAACCGGTCCTTTCGGGGATGCAGCAGCTCGCTGCTGTCAGCCCTGCACTCGGCGCAGAGTTGGGAGCGGCGTGGGTCGAGCGAGCTCAGTGAGACGTCCGGACGAGCAGGCGCGAGCCGGGATCGCGATCGAGTTCCGGCACCTCCGCTACTTCCTGGCCGTGAGCGACGAGCTCCACTTCGGGCGAGCGGCCCAGAGGCTCCACATCTCGCAGCCGCCGCTCTCGCAGGCGATTCGAAAGCTCGAGGCGGAGCTGGGGGTGCAGCTGTTCGAGCGGACGAGCCGCGTCGTGAAGCTCACCGAGGCGGGGAGCGTCTTCGCCGAGGAGGCGCGCCGGGTGCTGGCCGACGTGGAGCTCGCCGTCGGCGCCGCGCGGCGCGCGGGCGGCACCGGCTACACGCTCCGGATCGGCTGCGTGCCGCACCTGCCGATCGAGCGGGTGCTCGCTTTCCTCGAGGCGCTGCACGAGCGTTCCCCGGGCGACCGGCCGCAGGTCATGCACGTCACCTCGGGCGAGCAGGTGACACGGCTCCGGTCCGGCGAGCTCGACGTCGGCATCTTCAACGACGCCGGCGAGGAAGAGGGCCTAGAGGAGGAGCCGCTCTTTCCGGGCGAGCGGTTGGTCGCCTTCCTCGCGACCAGTCATCCGCTGACGGAGCATGCCGTACTCGGACCTGCCGACCTGGAGCAGGAGGTCCTCGTCGTCTTCCCTCAGACGGCGAGCCTCGCGCCGCACGACCGCTGGCTCGCGTTGCTCGAGCGGGCCGGTTACCGCTTCGCCGGGGTTCGCGAGGCCGGAGGAACCCACCCGCGGGACCTGCTCCTGGCGGTCGCGGGGCGGCTCGGAGTCGTGCTCGCACCCGCCTCGCTCGCCGGCGTCAGCGATGCCGGCGCCCTCGTCGCCCGCCGCGAGCTCGACCCGCCGGTCGCGCTGGCCAACACGGTCGTGGCCTGGCAGGCCGACCCGCCGGAACGACTCAGGGAGACGCTCGCCGTCGTGCGCGACATCGCCCGCGCGCTCCGGGCGGCGGCGGGCGCGTCCGGCGAGAACCATGACTGAGCGGCTATCGATCCGCGCGCGGGTCGTATTGGACGCGCCGGCGCGCGAGACCGGATAGTGGGATCTGCGGCAGGCACGCTTTCGAGCCTTCTTTGCGGCGCGTGCTGCCGCGCTCCCCGGAGCGGGGCGACGCCCCGCTCCGGCCCCTTGCCTGCTCGTAGGATCGCGACGTGCTCGTCGAGGAGGTCGAAGGCAGCGTCATTTCCGCCGAACGGGCCGCGTCGCTTGCGTCCGATCGCGGCGTCACGGTCGCCGAGCTCATGGGGTTGCTCGTGCCGCTCGCAGCGGAGCGGTACGCGGGCCCGCCGATCTCGGGCTTCCGCGTCGGCGCCGTCGCGCGCGGCTCGAGCGGCGCGCTCTACCTCGGGGCGAACCTCGAGCTGCCGGGAACGGCGCTCGCGTTCACCGTCCACGCCGAGCAGTCGGCGACGGCGAACGCCTGGCTGAGCGGCGAGGAGGGTCTGGCTGCGCTCGCGGTCGGCGCCGCACCGTGCGGGCACTGCCGCCAGTTCCTGAACGAGCTGGCGACGGCGGCCTCGCTCGAGGTCCTCGTCGCGGGTCGCAGGCCTCGTCTCCTGGCTCAGCTCCTCCCCGAGCCCTTCGGCCCGGCCGACCTCGGAGTTCACGCCGGCCTGATGAGCCCGCGCGCGAACGGCCTCGCGCTCGAGTCGTCGGATCCACTCGTGCTGACGGCGCTCGCCGCCGCGGAGGCAAGCTATGCGCCCTACTCGCGCGGGTTCGCCGGCGTGGCGCTCGAGACGGCGAGCGGCGCGGTCCACACGGGCAGGTACGCCGAGAACGCCGCCTTCAACCCGTCGTTGACCCCGCTCGCCTGCGCGCTCGCGCTGCGGGCGCTCGGCGGCGGCGACGACGAGGTGACGCGGGCCGTTCTCGTCGAGGCGCCGTCAAAGGTGAGCCACGCGGGCGCGACCGCGGAGGCCCTGCGAACGGTCTCCGCGGCCGCGCTCGACGTGTACGAAGCGGCTGCTTAGGCGGCCTGCGCCAGGCCCTCGAGCTCGTCCTCGAGCCGCTCGAGCGCGCTCCGCTCGAGCTGGCGGACGCGCTCGCGCGTCAGGCCGAGCTCCTTGCCGATCGCCTCGAGCGACTGGATCTCGCCGTCGAAGCCGAACCGCAGCTCGAGGATCCGCCGCTGCCGCTCGGGCAGGTTGTCGAGCGCCTGGCGGACGCGCCGGCGCTGGATCGCCTCCGCGGCCTCCTCGACCGGATCGGCCGCCGTCTCGTCGGCGAAGAGGTCGCCCATCTCGCCGTCGCCGTCGGACCCGATCGTCGCGTTCAGCGAGATCGAGTCGACCGCGTCCAGGGCCTCCTCGACGTGCTCGTGCTTGAGTCGCGTCGCCTCGGCGAGCTCCTCGGTCGTCGCCTGCCGGCCGTAGCGCGCTTCGAACTGGGCGGCTGCGCGGGCGAGCTTGACTCGGCGCTCCTGGACGTGGACGGGAATCCGGATCGTCTTGGACTGGTTCGCGACCGCGCGCTGGCAGGCCTGACGGATCCACCAGGTCGCGTAGGTCGAGAACTTGTAGCCCTTCCGCCAGTCGAACTTCTCGACCGCGCGATTGAGCCCGATGACGCCCTCCTGGATCAGGTCCAGCAAGGGCACGTCGTGGCCCTGGTACCGCTTGGCGATCGAGACGACGAGGCGGAGGTTGGAGTTGATCATCCGCTCCTTAGCGGCGAGATCGCCGCGCTCCACGCGCTTGGCGAGAGCGACCTCGTCGGCGGCCGTCAGCAGCTTGTGCCGGCCGGCCTCGTTGAGGAAGAGCTGGAGCGAATCGGTCGTGACCGCGGCCGCGGCGTGCCGGGGCGCCTCGACGGCGTCCTCCTCGGCCTCCGGCCGGAGCTCGACCTCGCGCTCCTCGAGCGCGCGCCGAAGCTCCTCGAGGTCGTCCCCCTGGATGTCGTGCTCGAGGGCGAACGCCTCGAGCTCGCGCTCCTCCAGGAAGCCTCGCTCGGTGGTCTCGTCGAGCAGCGACTCGACGTGGGCAAGTTGAAGCAGCTCGTTCAGAATGATCCTCTTTCGTATCTATCGTGGTCAGCTGGGGGAAGCCCCAAACGCGCGGAAAGCGCATCTGGCCCCCTCGCATCTGTTCAAACGATACACCGGAATCGCTTATTCCATGCGGCCTTGCGCGAAAATTCACCAGATATTTAAGAAGGTCGCTTTGAAGCCCGAAATTGTCCCTTCCGGGCCGCGATCGTGACCTTCCGGCGGCCGGCGGGCCCCGCCCGGGACCGGCGGTAGACTTCCGAAGCCTCGCCGACGTAGCTCAGCTGGTAGAGCACTTCACTCGTAATGAAGGGGTCCGCGGTTCGAGTCCGCGCGTCGGCTTTCCGGGAAGAAACCGCTCGGCTCGCCCGTCTTCGAGGGAACGAACCCGGCCGAAACCATCTTTGCGGCGGCGGTGGCGGCCCAGATCCCCTCACGGGAAAGGAAGGCGATCTCGATGCCGCGCCGCTGCCGTATCGGCCTCACCATTGGCCTTGCCGCCCTCTGTGCCGCGTTCGTCGCGAGCGCCGCACGGGCGGACAACCCCCCTTCGATCGGCGCTGTGCTCAAGCCGCCGACGTCCATTCAGGCGGTGCTCGGCCCCTGGTGGTGGCAGTGCCCGGACACCGGCTCGTGCGCCGCTCCGTCGCTTCGCCTCTGGCTGCCGACCTTCGGCGGCGGCTCCGCGGCGGTGGAGTCCGGCCGCGCGAGGCCGTGCGGCGCCGGCTGCTACGACGTTCCGAACGGCGAGTACCTCACGATCCGTGCCGTCGCCGACGGCGGGTTCACGTTCACGGGGTGGGGAGGCAAGTGCGAGTCGATCGGCCGGATCACCGGCTGCCGCTTCCACATGTGGAACAACTACACCGCCGCCGCGACCTTCGCCCCACTGCCCCCGCCGTCGGACAACACGGGCAACAGCTCGTCCGACCCCGTCACGACGTCGGTCTCGTTCGTCGTCAGCGTCACCGGAAAGGGGACGGTCGCCGTCCGGGGAAGCCTCGCCTACCCGAGCTCGGTGTGCAGCTACTCAGCGTGCACCGTGACCCGCTTGAAGAGGGACAACGTCCAGGTCGCAGCGATCACGACCTCCGGGAAGCCGTTCCTCGGCTGGGGCGGGCGCTGCCGCGGAACGCAGACGACGTGCACCTTCACCAACGACTTCGGCCGCGACGGCGCGCCCAGGATCACGGCGGTGTTCGGATCATGAAAACGACGCCGCTGAGGCGGCTCATCCGGCTCGGCAGCGCCGCGGCGGCGCTCGGCTCGATCGTCGGCCTCGTCTTCACGATCGGCGGCCAGGCGCGGAGCGTCTTCTGGCACGGGAGTTCGCACGGCGTCCGGCTACGGTCTCGCCGTGGACTACGACGCGCGATTCGCGGGCTGGACGAAGGGCGCCGCCTTCCCGGTCGAGCTCGTCCTCCAGTCGAGGGACGCGAGCGGCCGGGTCCGGATGGTCATGAACCAGCCGGCGACTGAGACGCTCGACGCGCCGAACGACGCGTGCGGCTGCTCCGCCTTCTTCTTCCTCCCCCACGACCACCGCGCGTATCGCGTGAGCGTCCAGATCTTCCGACCGAACGCGCGAAACGCCGAGCCGCTGAAGAGTCTGCAGTCGGCGTGGTTCCGGCGGAGCCCCGGAGGTGACGGGCTCCGCCGCACCACCTAGAGTTCGCAGAGCGGCTAGGAGGCTGGTGAGAGACCTCGTCACAGTCGTCGGGTACGTCAACCTCGTCGGGTTCGTCCTGCTCGGGGCCATCGGTCTGCGGCAATGGCGCTCCCGGCGCGACAGCGCCGCGGCCTGGGTGGCGCTCACCTTCGGGGCGCTCGCCTTCGTCGTGCTCGCCGCGCGCCTCGTCCCGAAGCATCCGCACGCCTTCTGGGAGCTTGCACTGCAGCGGGTCGACATCGCAGTGCTGGTGCTCTTCCCGTATCTGCTCTTCCGGTTCACGATGGCGTTCGGCGACCCGCCGCGGCAGCTCTATCGCTTCGTCAGCGCGATGTCGGTCGCGCTCGTCGTCTGGACGTTCGCGCTGCCGCACATCCCCGCATCGGACGAGAAGCGACCGGCCGTCTTCACCGCGTACCTCGTGGTGTTCCTCGTCCACTGGACGATCCTCTCGGTCGCGTCGGCCTGGCTCTTGTGGAGCGCAGGCCGGCAGCAGCCCACGGTCGCG
>VAYE01000084.1 GCA_005883235.1 Actinomycetota bacterium | reverse complement strand
CTCCGGATCGGCGAGGAGCAGGGCCACTGGCCCGCCGGACGGGAGATCGTCACCACCCCTGACCGCCTGCGGCCGGGCGTCACGGACGTCATGGCGCTACGAGTCGGCTACGAGAAGCTGTCGCGAGAGACGGGCTGGGAGCCGCTCGTGTCCTGGGAGGAGGGCATCGCCCGGACGATCGCGTGGTACGCGGCGAACCGCGACAAGTGGGTCGGCCGCGTCGACTGGCTCGCAGGCGCGAAGCAGAGCGCCCAGGTGAAATGACGCGCGTTCTCGTCACCGGCGGCGGCGGCTTCCTCGGCTCTCACCTCGTCGAGCGGCTCGAGCAGGGCGGCTACGACGTCGTCGCGGCGCGCTCGAGCGAGTACGACCTGACGCGCGGCGACGACGCGGAGCGGATGTTCCGCGACGCCGGCGCCGAGCTGGTCTTCCACCTCGCCGCGGAGGTGGGCGGGATCGGCGCGAACCGCGCGAGCCCGGGCCGCTTCTGGTACGCGAACCTCCAGATGGGCCTGAACGTCCTCGAGCAGGCGCGGCTCAACGAGACGCCGAAGGTCGTCCTCCTCGGGACGGTCTGCGCCTACCCGAAGCTCACGCCCGTGCCGTTCCACGAGGAGGAGCTCTGGAACGGGTACCCCGAGGAGACGAACGCGCCCTACGGGATCGCCAAGAAGTCCCTCCTCGTCGGCGCGCAGGCCTACCGCGAGCAGTACGCGCAGAACTCGATCTTCCTCCTCCCGACGAACCTCTACGGGCCTCGCGACAACTTCGACCTCGAGACCTCGCACGTCATCCCGGCCCTGATTCGCAAGATGCTCGAGTCGCCGGAGGAGATCGTGCTCTGGGGCGACGGCTCGCCGACCCGCGAGTACCTCTACGTCGAGGACTGCGCGGAGGGCCTCGTGCTGGCGGCCGAGCGCTACGACGGGCCCGAGCCCGTCAACCTCGGCACCGGAGTCGAGACGTCGAGGGGATCACGCGCACAGTCGCGTGGTACCGCGCTCAGGCTCGCACGTATGCGTAACCGCTTCCAGCGAGTCGACCGGTCGTTTCAGACGGACGCACGGGCGAAGCCCGCACGTCCTGATGGCGGCACCGCAAGCGGTGCCTTATAGCGCCGAGGCGATAGCGGCCGAGCGGCCGTCCCGGGTGCTCGGGCTCGAACGGCGCATCGCGCGCTACGAGCCGTGGGCGGTGCTCGTCCCGATGGTCGTCCTCCAGTGGCTCACGCTCGTCGTGTTCGTGCTCGTCGTCCGCCGAAACGGCTGGCTCTTCTACCAGGGCGGCGACCAGACCTTCTTCTACACGGACTCGTGGGTGATCTCGCACGGGCACATCCCGGAGTCGGAGATCGGCTACGGATGGTCTTTCCTGCTCGCGCCGATCGCCCGCTTCTTCGGCGCGAGCTACATCTCCGCCCTCCCTGCGATCGTCCTCGCGCAGACACTCGTCCTGCTGCCGGTCGCTCTCTTCTGCGTCTACGGGATCGCGGCGCGGATCGGCGGCCGGCTGCTGGGCTACTTCGCCGCGCTGGTCTGGGTGCTCGCGCCGTTCGCGTCGATCCCGCTCTGGGACCAGCGCTACCACGCGAAGTACATCGAGCAGTTCCTGCCGCAGGCCTTCGGGATGACGGGCCTCGGCGACTTCCCGTCGATGGTCTTCGTGCTCGTCGCCGCGTACTTCTGCATCCGCGCGCTCGACACGCACGAGCTGCTCGACGCCGCCGTCGCGGGCCTCTTCGCCGGCTTCGCGATCGGGATCAAGCCGGCCAACGCGCTCTTCCTGGCCGGGCCGTTTCTCGCCTTCGCGGCCGCCCGCCGCATCCGGCAGGGAGGCGCCTTCGCGCTCGCGCTCCTGCCGGCGCTCGTCGCGCTCGCGCTGTGGAAGGACAAGGGGCTCGGACACCTCCCGTTCCTCACGCCGGCGCCGAAGGCGCTCGCCGCGGGAGCCGGCGCCGTCGAGGGAACCGCGCTGCCGCTCGGCCTCGTCGTCAGCCGTTACCTCCACTTCGACTGGTGGCGGCTGAACCACAACTACCTCGAGCTACGCGAGTTCTTCTGGAGCGTGCGGCTGCTGCAGTGGCTGCCGCTGGCCGGCTTCCTGGCCGCGGCGCGCCGCTCGTGGCCGAAGGCGCTCCTCCTCGGCGGCTGGCTGGCCGCCTTCGTCCTCGTGAAGGGAAGCTCGGAGCAGGCCAGCATCGAGAGCGGGATCCTCCTGCGGCTCTTCCTGCCGGGCTTCCCGCCGGTCCTCATCTTCGCGGCGCTGATCCCGCTCCTCATCCCCACCGTCGGACCCCGGCTCTGGGAGCGCTTCCCCGTACGCGACGTCCGGCTTCCCGGGCGGCGTGAGCTCGCGATCGCCGGCGGGCTCGTGCTCGGTCTCGCTCCCGTGCTCGTGTTCGCGGCGTTCAAGCCGTTACATGGCACGAAGGAGGCGAAGTACTTCGACGAGAGCGTGATCGTGCCGGTCGACGATCACTTCACCGTCCGTGTCGGGCGTGGCGGCGGCGGCGAGCTCGTCGCCTGGAACCCACCCGCGTCGTCGCCCGCCCGTGTCTTCTACCGCGTCTACCGCGTGCGCCCCGTCGTCCAGGCGCCCGACCCGACGCTGCCGCCGGGCCGCCGCGGCATCCGCTGCCTGCCCTCCGGCCTGGCCCCCGGCGCCTCGGACTGCCGCCTCGAGATGCAGTTCCTCGGCACGACCCGGACGCACTCCTTCGTCGACAAGCCTCCCGCGGGGCCGTGGATCTACCGGATCGGGCTGACGGCCAACTGGCGCGACGACGAGAGCGCGGGCGACGTCATGCTCCTGAGCGGCCCCGGCGTCCTCGGCCGCTTCCACTGATCGCGGACCGCCTGTCTCGTCGTCCCGTTCTCTCGCTCGCCGCCGGCGCGGGCTGCCTCGCCGGCGTCGTGGTGGCGGTCCTCGCAGCACGCCACACCGCGATCACGGAGCACTCGCCCGTCCGGCCGCCCGGCGCCTGGCGCGACGCCTGGACGTGGGGGCTCGTCGGCGCATTCGCCCTCTACGTTGCGGGTCTCTGGCTCCTTCGGCGCCGCCCAGCGCCGCTCGCGCCCGTCCTCGCCCTCGCGGCGGCCATCCAGCTCGCGCCGCTCGCAGCTCCGCTGCTCCTCTCGACGGACGCCTACTCGTACTGGGACTACGGCCGCATCGCCGCCGTGCACCACGGCAATCCGTACGCCGACCGCCCCAGCCGCTTCCCCCGCGACCCCGCCTACCGGCGGATGGGCCGCGACTGGCAGCGGAAGCCCTCGGTGTACGGGCCGCTCTTCACGCTCGGCTCGGAGGGCGTGGCCCGAGTAGCCGGCGACTCGCCGAGCAGCGCCACACGGGGCTTCCGGATCGTGGCGGCTCTTGCGGCGATCGGCCTGGCGGCACTCGCGGCCCTGTGGAGCCCGTTCGCCGCCGCCTTCGTCGGGTGGAGCCCGCTCGTCGCCCTGCACTTCGCGGGCGGAGGCCACAACGACGTGCTGATGATGGTCTTCGTGCTCGGCGCGCTCGCGCTCGGCGGAACGGGCCGCTTCCGCTGGGCGGGCGCGGCCTGGGTCGGCGCGCTCGCGATCAAGATGACGGCGCTCGTCTTCCTGCCGCTGCGCGCGCTCGAGGCGCGGCGGCGAGGGCGGCCCGTCAGCCACCTGAGCTTTGCAGCGGCAGCGGTGCTCGTCGCGATCGTCGCGTCGATCCGTTACGGACCGCACTGGCTCGGCGTCTTGAGCCCGGTCGCGAACCAGCTCCACTCTGCGAGCTCTCTCGGTCTCCCGTACTGGGCGGCTCGGCTCGGCTTCCCCCAGCGCTACGCGACCGACGGGCTCGTGCTCGCCTTCGCCGTCTTCTACCTGTGGCTGCTGCGCGAGGCCTGGCGCGGGCGCGCCCGGCTCGCGCTCGCGGCGGACGGACTGCTCCTCGCCACGGCGTGGCTCCAGCCCTGGTACGCCGTCTGGGCGCTACCGCTCGCCGCCGTCGAGGAGGACACCCTCGCGCGCCTGGTGGCGCTCGCCCTCTCCGCCTACTTCCTGCGCGACGCCCTCCCGGTGTAGGCGCAGGAGAAGCGCCGCCGCGAGCGCGACAAGGAGGGCGTTGCGGGCGAGGAGCAGCACGATCGGCAGCGTGTCGAGCCGGACGAGGGAGTCGTAGCGGCCCGGGTAGACCGCCTGCGTCAGCCCGAGCGCGGCGACGAGCACGACCGGAAAGGCGAGCTTCGCGGGTCTCCGGCCCACGACGAGCGGGACGAGCGGAACGAGCCAGAGCAGGAACTGAGGCGAGAGCACCTTCCCGAAGACGACCCAGACGGCGACGGCCGCCGCCGAGCCCACTAGGAGCTGCTCGCGTCCCCGGCTGCCGCGGGCGAAGACGAGCCACACGAGGAGGACCGCCGCCAGCTGAAGGGCGGTCTGCAAGGCCGCCACCGCGTCCGGAAGCGAGCCGGTGAGGTTCCACGACCCGGACCCGAAGGCCGGGTGGGGCGTGTAGGCCCCGAGAGCGTGCGCGCCGAGGAGGATCGAGGAGCCGATCGTCTCCAGCTGAAGCGCGCGGCCCGTCTGACGGGCGACGCTGAACCGAACGCCGCCTGGTGCAAGCGCGACGAACGGGAGCACGACGACCGCCGCCGCGACGACGAAGGAGAGGAGCCCCCGCCGCGCTTCCCGAGCACCCACGCGCCGCGCCACGTGGAGGTAGGCGAGCGGGACGAGGACGACCGGGAAGATCTTCGCCGCCGTCCCGAGTCCGAGCACGGCGAAGCCGAGCCGCCGGCGCCCGTGCACGAGGGCGGCCAGGCCGCCGGCGGCGAAGGCGGCCGCGTAGAGGTCGTAGCGATGGAGCGCGAGCGGGCCGAGCGCGAGCGGAGCGAGCGCCGTGATCGCGACCGCGGCGTAGAGGCGGCGGTCCGGCACCTCCGGGACCGAGAGCGCCAGCGCGACGAAGAGGATGCACGCGATCCCGGCCACGACCTCGAAGGCCGAGAACCAGGTGTCGTAGTCGCGCGCCGGGCCCAGCGACGGCACGACGAAAGCCGGGAGCGCGCCGGGCGGGTACTCGAGCGAGAAGTCGCGATACGGGACCCGGCCGTCGAGCGTCCGGTCGCCGTAGCTCTGGAAGATGCCCGTGTCGATGTGGCCGCGGAAGAGGCCGACGTGCGGAAGCGCGCATGCGATCGCGAACAGGACGGCGCCGAGCGCGGCGGCGCGAAGGGCGCGCAGCTCAGTGCTCGCCGTCGCGGAGCCGCGCCTCCAGGAGCGCGAGCCGCTGGGCGAGGATCACGTTCTGGTCGGTCAGCTTCGAGACCACCGTGGAGTAGTGCAGGAGCACGACGAGGATGAAGAGCACGGCGACCGCGAACAGGACGGCCGGCGGGTAGCCGCGAACACCCGCCCAGCCCGCGATCGTGTTCACGCTCGAGCGCCAGAGCGAGAGGACGAGCAGCACGGTCCCGGCCAGGAGCCAGAGCAGCGCGTAGCGCTCGCGAAGCCGGTGGCGGCGGATCAGCTCGAAGATCACCGCGAGCAGGGCGAGCGAGGCCAGCGCGGCGGCGATCGAGATGCCGAGAGGAGTCATCGATCCTCCAGTGGGACGACGTTGCGGCGGAAGATCCCGACGAACAGCGCGAGCAGGACCTTCGCCATGTAGTAGACGGAGCGGAAGGCGGTGATCGAGGAGCGGCCCCCGGCCCGCTCGCGCATCGCGACGGGCACCTCGCGGAGCCGCAGGCGGTGGCGGTGGACCATGACCGTCGCCTCGACCTCGGGGTAGTCGTGCGGGTAGTCGGCGGCGAAGAGCTGGATGCCGCGCCGGTTCAGCGCCTGGAAGCCGGAGGTCGTGTCGGTGACGCGCTGCCGGACGAGGCGGGAGACCGCCCAGGCGAGGATGCGGATCCCGATCCGGCGTGACCGGGACGGGCGATAGCCGGGGCCGCCGGCGAAGCGCGATCCGACGGCGATGTCGGCCTCGCCCGCGAGCACCGGCTCGATGATGGCGGTCAGCTCGCCCGGGTCGTGCTGGCCGTCGCCGTCGACGCGGACGGCGAGGTCGAAGCCGTTCTCCCAGGCGTAGCGAAAGCCGGTCTGGACGGCGCCGCCGATGCCGAGGTTGAACGGCAGGCGGAGCACTTTCGCGCCGTGGGCCCGCGCGACCTCGGCGGTGCGGTCGCCCGAGCCGTCGTCGACGACGACGATCTCGAACCCGGAGTCGAAGGCGCGGATCTCCTCGATCACGCCGCCGATGGTCGCCTCTTCGTTCAAGGCCGGGACGATCGCGACCCGCCGCCGGGCGGCGAGACCTTCGAGCGGCTGTGAGCGCACCTGCGCGATCGTCTCAGCCACGGGCCGCTCCCACCGGCTCCGCCGCCTGCGAGGTCAAGCCCAGGAGGTCGAGAACGCGCCGCGCCCGGTGCGCGTAGGTGTGCTCGTCGAGCGCCCGCTCGCGAGCCCTTCTCCCGAGCTCCTCCGCGGCCGCGGGATCCCCGAGGAGCTCACCGTACGAGCTCGTCGCTTCTCCTTCGTCGCGCGCGACGAGCAGCTCCCGTCCCGGCTCGAACCACCGCTCGACTCCCTCGTACGGGTTCGAGACGATCGCCGCGCCCGCCATCGCGAGCTCGAACGGCCGTGCGGTCGAGGACGCGAACAGGCCCGCGTGCGCCCGGCGGGTGATGTTGACGTTCACCCGTGCCGCCGCGATCGCGCGGTTGAACGCGTTGAACGGGACGTCGCCGATCAGCCGGGCGCTTCCGGTGTCGCCGCGGAAGTCGAGACCGCCCAGAACGAAATCGACCTCCGGCAGCCGGCGGCTCGGCTCGCCGACGAGCGCGCGCATCCAGTCCTGCCGGAACTTGTCGCCGTATCCGTAGAAGAACACGTCCGTCTCCTTCTCGACCTGGAGCGGCGCGAAGAGCTCGGGATCGGCGGCCCAGAAGACCGCCTCCGCCCGCCGTGCGCCGAGCTCGAGCAGGTGCTGGAGCCCGCCCTCGGAGTTCGACAGCACGAGGTCGTACTCGGACGGGTCCGCCCCGTGGTAGTAGTTGAACCCGGTGTCCATGCCTCCGAACTCGGGGAGGCTCATCGGCACGTCGCCGTCGTAGAAGACGACGGGGACGCCGAAGCGCTCGCGGAGATGGGTCGGGATCCCGCGGAGGTGACTCATCGGGACGGTGAAGACGACGACCGCGTCGACGTCGGGCTCGCGTTCGAGGACGCGCTCGAGGTGGCGCTTCCAGCGCGGTGTGACCCAGCGCCAGATCAGCTCGCGCTGGACGCGGTCGGTGTCGCCGGGCTCCGACTCGGCCCGTCGGAGGTAGCGGTCGCCCTTGACGCGGGCCGCGAGATCCCGCACCCGTGCGTACGCCTCGCCCTCGCGGTAGGTGGGGTTCGGCGCCGTCCGCCACCACGGCGACTCGACGGGGCGCCCGCGATAGGGCGTCACGATCAGGTCGACACCGGCCTCGTACATCCCCTTCCAGAGCTGCCACCAGGCCGGCGTGCAGCCGTAGCGGAAGTCGAGGTCGATCGCGGAGGCGACGGCCAGGATCTTGGGCGAGCGCATGCGGCGCTCAGTATGCCCAGCGAATGTGTCGGCCTCGTTAGCGGGCGCGGCTGATCCAGATCTGCGTCACGTACGGGAACGAGAAGGGCGCCTCTTGCCGTTGGCCCAGCTCGCGGACTTGCTCCAGAAACGCGGCTCGCTCCTCGCCCTCGAGCAGCGCGACGTAGCTGATCGAGGCGACTCGCTCCACCAGGCCGTCCGCGTCGAAGCGCTGCTCGTGCCGGAATTCGGCGTACTGAGGTGGAGCGAAGACCATGCTCTTGCGGAGGACCGCACCCGAGTCGAAGTCGCGCATCCACGAGGTGGGGATCCCGTGCGGCCGCAGGAGCTCGGTGAGCTCCCGCTGGAGCTCGTCCTCCGGATCGCGCGTGTTGAAGACGATCGCGAGGCGTCCGCCCGGCCGCAGCACGCGCGCGATCTCCGGAAGCGCCCGCGCCGGCTCGAACCAGTGGAACGCCGAAGCCGCCGTCACCGCGTCGGCGACGCCGTCCTCCAGGGGGAGCTCCTCCGCCGTCCCCTCGAGCGCCTCCGCCTCGGGAACGGCCCGCTCCAGCACGGCGCGCATCTCCGCCAGCGGCTCGACCGCGACGACACGCGCGCCCGTCGGGACGAGCAGGCGCGTCAGCTTGCCGGTTCCCGCGGCCACGTCGACGACCACGCGTCCCGGCCCGAGGTTCAGCCGGTCCGAGAGCCAGTCCAGCGCCTCCGCCGGGTACTCGGGCCGTGCCCGCTCGTAGACCTCGGCCGCGCGACCGAACCCGGCTGCCGTCGGATGCAGGCTCAGATCCGGGTCCGCCGCAGGAAGTACAGGGTCAGCCAGACCAGGACGGCGACCACGGCCAGGATGAAGAGCCACTTGATGATGACGAACGCGAGCCAGATCGCGAGCGCCACGATCACCACCAAGAGGACGAAGCCCAACAGGTCGCGCATCAGTAGGCGCCGCGTCGCGCGAGGACGGCCGGGAGCGTCTTGGCGAGGATCGTGATGTCGAGCCAGATCGACCAGTTCTCGAGGTAGTAGAAGTCGAGCCGTACGAGGTCGTCGAAGGAGAGCTCGATCCTGCCGGAGACCTGCCACAGGCCCGTCATCCCCGGGAGCACGAGGTAGCGCTTGCGGTGCCACGGCTCGAGCTGGACGTAGTCGCGCACCGGCAGGGGCCGCGGCCCGACGAGGCTCATCTCGCCCCGGAGCACGTTCAGCACCTGCGGCACCTCGTCGAGCGAGTACTTGCGCAGGATCCGGCCGACGGTGGTGACGCGTGGGTCGTCCTTGATCTTGAAGAGGGGCCCGTGCGCCTCGTTGGCCGTCTCGAGCGCGGCCTGCCGCTCGGACGCGTCGGCGTACATCGTCCTGAACTTGATCATCCCGAACTCGCGCTCGCCGAGCCCGACGCGGAGATCGCGGTAGAAGACGGGCCCGGCGGAGGTGAGCTTGATCGCCGCGGCAAGCGCGAGCCAGACCGGCAGGCCGAGGACGACGATCGTCGCGCTGACGAGGACGTCGAAGGTTCGCTTGGCCGCCCACTGAGCGGCGACGAAGGCCGGCGGGCGGAGCTCGAACAGGGGCACGCCCTGGCCCGGGACGTACTCCGCGCGCTGTGTCAGGAGCTCGGTCGTCTTCGGCGCGATCCGCACCTTCACGCCGCGCCGGTGCGCCTGCTCGACGATCTCCAGCAGCTCGCGCTCCTCGAAGTCGGAGGCCGTGACGATGAGCTCGTCCACCGGGGTGCGAGCAAGGACGCCCGGCAGCGCGTCGAGCCAGCCCAGGACCGGCAGGCCGCCGGCCCCGTCCCCGTCGGGCGCGATGGCGCCCGCGAAGGCGTAGTCGATCCCGCTCCGCCCGACGCCGAGGCCGCGCTGCAGCTGCGCGACGTCCTCGCCCTTGCCGACCAAGATCGCGCGCCGCCTCGCGCCGGTGAGGCGGAGGACGTCCTTCGTCACGATGTCGTAGCTCGCTCGGAAGAGGCCGATCAGGGCGGTGGTGATCACGAGCGCCGTCGGCGCGAGCCCGAACGTGTGGAACGGGTACCCGGTGCCGAGGCCGAACGCGAGCGTCAGCACGGTCACGAGGACGAGCGAGGAGACGATCCTCCCCAGCCCGCCGCGGAACTCGCGCTGCGCGTAGAGACCGTTCCTCCAGAACACGAGCAGCGTCACGAGCATGAGGAACGGCAGCCATTTCGTCTCGGCCTTCCACGGCACGCCCCAGAGGACGTTGTGCTCGTAGTAGAGCCAGCGCAGGACGAGCGCGACGTAGAGACCGAGCGCAAGGCCTGCGAGGTCGAGGAAGACGAGGGAGGCGATGCTCGCCGCCCGCCGGAGCGACAGACGAACGACGCTCCGCGAGAGGACGGTCGGCCGCGCGCTCCGGATGTCCTCGATCGATCCGGGCGCGTGTGTCGGGACGGCTTCGGCAGCGGCTTCGTGCGCGGTCAGAGCAGGCTTCGCCACGACCGCGCAATTGTACGGGGGACGGGTCCCGGCAGGACCGCGCGGAACGGAAGGTCGCGGTCGACGCCGGCCGCGACCACCCTGTCGAGGTCGGACGGCGTGCGCCGGAGCGCGAGCAGACGGAGAGCCATGCGCAACGCGAGCGAGCGGCGGCGGTCGAGGAGATCGCTGTCGTGGAAGTACACATGGACGAGCGGCTCGGCGAGCGTGCGAGGCAGCGCCCGCGCCAGCATCCCGATCGAATGGGTGCTCGGGACCTCGACGAGGCGGCGGCCCGACGGAAGCTCGAGCCTCGCCGGAGCGTCGAGGTGGAGCCGCGGGGCGGCGAGCTCGAGATACGGAGGGTCGAACGACGTCGCCGTGCAGTCCGTGTAGCCGAGCTCGGCCGCCGCCTCGGCGACCCGCTCGTCGGAGTACCAGCCGCCGCCGCAGAAGAGCGTCGGCCGCAGGCCCGCCTCCCGGAGCCAGGCCCCCTCCCGGCGAGCCCGCGCACGCTCGAGCCAGCGGGTCTCTTCCTCGCCGGCTTCCGGATCGGGGGGACGGAGGAGCGCGGCGATCCGGAACCCGGCCGGACGGGACGCCTGCAGCGCCGCGAAGCGGGCCCAGACGCGATCGTCGAGCGGTCGCTCGACGTGGCAGGACACGACCGCGTAGCGTTTCTCCCCGGCCATGGGCGCGGTCTTGGACTCTAGTCGCCGTCTGCCGTATGCCCTCGTAGCGGCCGCGGCGATCCTGCCGCGGCTCGGCGTCCTCCTCCACGAGCGGAGCGCGATCACGGCCTCGTACGTCGACAAGGGCGACGTCTTCGCGCGCACGTTCATCCACTACGGAACCTACGGCTTCATCCCGGGAAAGCCGTCCGCCTACACGCAGCCCTTGTACGGCTGGTTCCTGATCCCGCTCTATTGGATCTTCACCCGTTCCTGGATCGTGGTCGGGCTGGCGCAGATCGCCGTCGCGACCGCGACGGCGCTCCTCGTCTACGAGATCGGGCGCCGCTGGATCTCTCCGCGCGCCGGCCTCCTCGGAGCGCTCGCCGCGACCGTCCACCCGTACCTCGTCTGGCACGACGTCCACATGAACCGCGAGATCCTCGACGAGCTCCTCGCCGCGGCGATCGTCCTGCTCACGCTGCTCGTCGCCGACCGGCCCTCCCTGCCGCTCGCGGCCGGTCTCGGCCTTGCGCTCGGGCTGGGGATCCTCGGCAACGTGCGGCTCCTCCTGCTCCCGCTCGTCGTCGCGGCCTTCCTACTGGCCCTCCGCCGCCGGGCCGTGCTCGTCCCCGCGCTCGTCGCACTCGTCGCGACGGCGGTCGTGGTCGCGCCGTGGGTGGTGCGGAACCGGGTCTCGGTCGGCTGCGCGGCGCTGACCACCGACGGCCGCGCGCTCTGGAAGGCGAACAACCCGAACACGCTTCGGACGCTCGAGCACGGCAAGTGGATCGACGACGTGCCCTCGATTCCCGGCGCGCCGCCGACGCCTCAGGACGCGGGCGCGATCTACGCGTCGACCGGCCGCGTCGTCGAGACCGACGAGTGCGCGCAGATGCGCTACTACCGGCATCTCGCCTTCCAGTTCATGCGTCACCACCCGGGCGAGAAGGCGAAGCTCGCCGGTGTAGCGGCACGCATGCTGTGGCAGCCGTCGGTGACGCGGACCGAAGGGCGGAGCGGCGCCGGCACGAGCCTCGACACCGGCCGGAGGATCGTCGAGCCCGCCTTCATGATCGTGCTCTACGCGCTCGGGCTCGTCGGGCTGTTCCTCGTCCCGCGCCGCTTCGCCGCGCTCGTGCTCATGCTGCTCGCCTACGACACGCTGGCCGCGATGCTCTTCGCCGGCGAGACGCGCTACCGAGTCCCGTGGGACTTCCTCGTCGCACTCTGCGCTGCGGTCACCGTCGAGCGGCTGCTCAGACCCTCAAGCTCCATTCGGCGCCTGCCGAAAGCGGGTGAATGGACTCGCGCGCGGAGTCCGTCCTCCCCGCTGAGACCGGCGTCGGTCTCCCCTGGACCGCACGGCTAGGGCGAGACGGGCTCGTCGTCGCGTCGTTCGCGGTCTTCGCGGGCGCGCTCGTCCTGCGGCTGGTGGGCCAGATCAACGCCGACGGCTGGCTCGCGCTCGTCGCAGGCCGTCAGATCGCCCAGCACGGGATCCCGCACCACGAGACGCTCACGGTCTGGAGCCACGGCGCGCACTGGATCGACCAGCAGTGGCTCGCGCAGCTCGGCTTCTACGGCCTCTACGTCCTCGGCGGACTCGCGCTCGTCGCAGTCGCCCATGCCGTCCTCACGGGCGGGGCCTACCTCGGGACGATCGTCGCGGCGCGCCGCCTCGGCGGCTCTCCGCGGGCCGTGCTCTTCGTCCTCCCCGCCTGCTTCTGGCTGCTCATCTTCGGGAGCTGGCAGGCACGGACCCAGAGCTTCGCGTACCTCCCCTTCGTCGTCGTCCTCTGGTTGCTCGCCGAGGACAGCCGACGCCCCTCGCCGCGCGTCTACCTTGCGCTCCCGGTCCTCGCTCTCTGGGCGAACCTGCACGGCTCCGTCGTGCTCGGGGCGGGGCTCGTCGTCCTGCGCGGCCTGACCCGCCGCAACGCGGCGCTCGTCCTGCTCCCGCCGCTCGCCCTCCTCGCAT
>VAYE01000083.1 GCA_005883235.1 Actinomycetota bacterium | reverse complement strand
GTCGACGAGCCGGATCGGCCGCGCGCCGGAGACGAAGCGGCCGATCTCCTCGAGCGGGCGCTGGGTCGCGGAGAGGGCGATCCGCTGAACGGGCGCGGCCGCGAGCCGCTGGAGCCGCTCGACCGAGAGGGCCAGGTGCGCGCCGCGCTTCGTGCCCGCGACGGCGTGCACCTCGTCGAGGATGAGCGTCTCGACGGTGCGCATCGTCTCGCGCGCGCGTGAGGTGAGGAGCAGGAAGAGCGACTCGGGAGTCGTGATGAGGATGTCCGGCGGCTCGCGGAGCATCGCGGCGCGCTCGCGCTGCGGCGTGTCGCCGGTGCGGACGGCGACGCGGAGCTCGCTCTCGAGGCCGGCGAGCGGGCCGCGCAGGTTGCGCTCGATGTCGTAGTTCAGCGCCTTGAGCGGCGACACGTAGAGGAGGCGGATTCCCTCGCCGGCGGCCTGGCCCAGCCGGTCGATCCCGTAGAGGAAGGCGGCGAGCGTCTTGCCGGAGCCGGTCGGCGCCTGGATCAGCGTGTGCTCGGATCCGTGCCCGCATGAGCATGAGCGCCGACGGCTACGTGACCACGCCGAGCGGATGGCCGGCCCTGACTGCCGACCCAGCCTTCGTCTCCGGCGAGAGTCACGGCATCCGGGACTTCCTCGAGGGCTGCGAGGCGGCGCTGATGGGCCGGACGACGTTCGAGCCCGCCCTCACCAACGAGCGCTGGCCGTGGCCGAACCTGAACGTGTTCGTGCTCGGTTCACGGCGTCCGCCGGGCACCCCGGACCACGTGGTCACCGACAGCGACCCGACCCGGCTGCTGGAGAAGCTCCGCGCGGCCAACCGGGGCGGCGACGTCCACCTCGTCGGCGGCCCGCGCACGATCGAGACCTTCCGCGCGCTCGGAGCGCTCGACAAGCTCGAGCTGGTCGTGCTGCCGTTGCTGTTCGGAGCGGGGATGCGGCTGACCCCGTCGCTCGATCCCGACACCGGGCTGACCTTCGAGCGCGAGCGCGCCCTTCCGGGCGGCTCGGTGGAGATCGTCTACGCCGTGAGCGGACGCGCGAGTGGCTCGCCGGCGCGTGACAACGACTGGTCGCCAGCTTCGCAGCGGTCGGGTCGGAAGTAGCTCACGGTCCCGAATTCGGGCCGTTCGCGCTCAGAGGAGGCGCCCCCAAGACCTGCTCCGTGTAGGTCGATCCATCGGCCATCGTCGCTCGAACCGTCATCGCGGCCGTCGGCGTCACGTCGTCGGGCAGGAGGATCTCGTAGAAGTTGTCGACCGGCGCCCCGTGAAGCGTGCGCCCGTCGGCGAGCGTCGCGGCGACGTTCGTCACGCCGTCGACCGCCAAGCCCACCACCCGCTCGGGCTGTCCCTTACCTACGACATCCGGGTCGGAGATCGTCACCTCGATCGGCCGGTCAATTGGCGGAACGCATCCACCGCCGGACTCCTGGACCTCGCAGATCGCCCCTTGATTCACCCACGCCAGCGTCATTCCGGCCGGGCCAATTCGATGCGCCTGACCCGCGGCCGGTGTCGCGCCGGGCCCGATCATGCGCGTCAGGTCGGGGACGCCCGACACGGCGGTTCGAGTCATATGAAGGGAGGCGACGTGTGCCGGATCGAGCCGCGCCGTTGACGCGAGCGTGATTCCCGTTCTCTCCGCCCGGGCGCGATGAGGACGGAACGCGACGACCAGCGTAGTCGCGATGGCGAGGCATCCGACGGCGGCGAGGACGTAACGGCGCACGATCCGCCTACGCGTTCCAGTTGTAGATCTGACACGTAACTGTCGAGACGCCGAAGTTCTCCTCGTTCAGGCACGACCCCCAGTCGTAGCCGAACGACCCACGCGTCACGACCGGATTCTGCACGGAGCTTTCTTGGAAGCCGGCTTGAATCGTGCTCGAGTTCGAGAACCAGACCGCGAACCGGTAGCCGACCGGCCGCCAGACCTTGTTCGTCTTCCAGTACGCAGTTCCTGACGACGGGTTGCCGTGACCTCCGAGTGTTCCGTTGAAGTACTGCTTCGTCACGAAGTCGGCCTGCGCGGCCGGGACGGCGGCGACGAGGGCGACGAAGAGTGTTGCTATGACTGCGGCTCGCCTGATGGCCAAACGCTGCCACTTCTGCGGCCTCGTGTCAACTGGCCCGATTGGACACGTCCGACCGGCGGCGGTCGGTACGCTGCACCCGTGAAGCTCGCTCGGTTCCTGCGGCGCCACTGGCGGGATCCGCTGCTCTACGCCGACTACGTCGAGGACTTCCAGCAGGGCCCGCGGCGCGGGCGGCGCTACTCGTCCGGACGGTATCTGCGGCTACCGGGCGTCGAGAAGGACGCCGTCCCTTGGCCGCCCAAGGAGGGAACGTCGCGAGCGGCGCGCACGTCCGTCACCGCCACACGCTGGCGCGGTTAGCTTCGCCGCGGCTCCTCGCAGGGGCCGCGTTCGTCGTGCTCCTCGGGTCTGTCTCGGCCGCGCTCGCTCCGACCGCACGCGCGGCGCCCGCGTGCCGCTTCAGCCTGCGCGCCGCCGCGCTCAGCGACTCTGCTCGCACGGACATCGCGCTGACGATCCTCGCCTCCGCGCCCGGCTGCCGCACGCCCACGGTGCTCCGGTCGCTGCGGATCAGGATCTACTCACGCGCCGGCCGGCTTCGCGACCTGCGCGTCTTCCGTACGGTCCGCGCGCCGGGCGGCCGCGCGACGGTGACGCTCAAGGGCCTCGCGCGGCACGAGCGGCTCCGGCTCACCGTCCTCGTGGGAAGGCGCTCGCTCGCCGCCCGCGCGCTCGTCCGTCTCCGGCCCGACCTCGCCTTCGGGGCGACGACTCCCACCAGCGTCGCGGTCGCGACTCCCTCTACGGTCGACGTGATCGTCGCCGAGGCCGGCGGCGACTTCGGGACGACCGCGCGCGTCGTGGCCTTCCTGGGCACGACTCCGATCGGCGCGGCGACCGTCCGAGTCCCCGCTGGACGCCGCGTTCGCGTCGGCGTGAACGTGACCATCCCGACCGCCGGCCAGAGCACGGTCGTCCTGCGTGTCGCCGACACGACCAATCGGGAGCGGGTCACGACGAACAACGAGGCGGACCTCATCATCGAGGCGGCCGACTTCGCGCTCCAGCCGGCCCAGGTGCTCGTCCCGAGCCTCGCGGGCTACGGCGCGCAATTCGACCAGAACGTCTACGCCGCGATCAGCCGCGAGGTGGGCGTGACCGAACAGAACCTGCCCGACATGGAGGCGAAGGTCGTCGCGCTCCAGCCGCAGTTCGTCCGCATCTTCTTCAACGGAAACGCCTTCGCCGACCCCGACCTGATGCAGTCGTTCGTCCGCACGGTGCAGCTCGCGCAGCGCGCCGGCGCCGTCGTGAACGTCACCTGGGCCGGCGGCGGCGAGAGCGACCCCACGGGCACGATGGCGAAGTTCGCGGGCGTCCTCGTCGACCTCGTCCAGAAGCGACGGCTCACGAACGTGCGCTGGGTCACCGTCGAGAACGAGCCCAACCGGACGAGGATCACGCTGACGCAGTACGAGGCGCTCTACCGCGCGCTCGACAGCGATCTCACCGCCGCCGGCCTCCGGAACGAGATCCGCTTCATGGGCGGCGACCTCGTCGAGGCGAAGAGCCCGCTTGGCCAGACCCAGGCCGACTGGCTCAGCTACCTCGCGACGCACATGGGCGACCTCCTCGACGCCTACTCGATCCACGTCTTCTGGGACTACTGGGACACCGCGAAGCTCGTGCGGCGGCTGACGGAAGTGCGGCAGATCGTCGACGCGCTCCCCGCCGACGAGCGCAGGCCGCTGTACGTGAGCGAGTTCTCGGCGCGCGGGATTCGCAGCCTGAACGGCACGAGCTACCCCGAGCCGGGGGTCTACGCCGACGGGACGCCGCTCCCGGACACGACGATCAACGCCTTCCAGCATGGATGGTTCGACGTCCTCGCCGCCCGGCTCGGCTACGCCGGCACCGTGAAGTGGGACGGCTACGTGGCCAAGTACGACCGCGGGACGCAGGACTACTCGCTGATCGGCCCGCCCGGGCAGGGCTGGCCGCTCCGTCCCGTCTACAACCTGACGCGCCTCTTCACGCTCACGACGAAGCCGGGCTGGAAGGTGGTCGGCGTCGCGGGCTCGGCGGGCACGAAGCTCGTCGCGGGCTACACCGGGCCCAAGCGGCAGATGACCGTGATCGGGCTCGACACCTCGGGTGCGTCGCTCGCGGCGCCGTCGCAGACCGTCGTCTCCTACAGCGTCGGCGGGCTCCCGCCCGACTCGTCCTTCCAGCTCGACGTCTGGAACCCGGACGGAAGCGGCGCGGTCGCGGCGCCTACGCCCGCTCGGAGCGACGCCGCCGGGCTGGTGCAGATCACGGCGCCGCTCCAAAGCGTCTTTGCATTGACGACCCTCGGATAGCAGCGTCCTAGACTCGGCGGCATGAGCTAACGGCGTTCAATGCAGGCAGCGGTTGAGCGCGGCTGCCGAGCCTGCGGCGGGGCGCCCATACCACAGCGCGAGGATCCGGCCCGACGACTGAGCCGTTACGCGTGCGCCTTCGGCGTCGAGGACCCCTTGGAGCTGCTTTGCGCCCACGTCTCGTCCCACCCGGAGCAGCGTGCCTCGGTCGCCGCCGAGCTCGATCTCGTAGACGCCGCTCCCGCGGCGGCCGACGAGCTCCTTCCAGGGCGCCGCCTCGCGCAGCATCGGCGAGAGCTCGACCTGCGCGCCGCCGCCCCTCAGGCAGTTGGCGACCTCGCCGAGGCCGGCGTTACGGGTGCTGTCGGCGTACCCGACCGCAGCGAGCACGAGAGCGACCCCCAATCCAGCCAGCATCCGCATGAACCGCAGCTCCCACGAGGAGAACGACCTCTCTCACAATGTGCGAGATTTCCCGGTTGCGCTACCTCAGCTCGAGGGAGCGGACCGACCGGTCGTTTCAGACGGACGAGCAGGCCAAGCCTGCCCGTCCTGAAGTCGGCACCGCAAGCGGTGCCTTCAGCGCCAGACCACGGAAGCGACCTCGATGGGTCGCGCAAGCCCCTTCAGCTGCACCTCGCGACGCTCGCCGCCGTCCAGGCCCTCGGCCTCGAGCGTCGGCCAGCTCGCCAGCACCTCGCCCGCCTCTGCGAGCGCGCCGATCCGCGCCGCCTCGTGGACACCGCGCCCGCGGTAGGCGGCTCCGTCGCGCGAGGCCTCGGTGGCGTGCAGGCCGATCCGGACCTGGAGCGCGAACCCGTGCGCGCGCCGGTGCTCGGCAAGCGTGCGCTGGATCGTCCGCGCAGCCTCGACCGCGTCGCGGGCGCTGGGGAACGCGACGAAGAAGCCGTCGCCGGCGTGGTCGACCTCCTCGCCGCGGTGCGCCCGGAAGAGCGCGCGCAACGTCTCGTCGTGCCAGCGCTGGACGTCGTGCCACGCGTCGTCGCCGATCGCCTGGACGAGGCTCGTCGAGCTGCAGATGTCGGTGAACATGAAGGTCCGCACGGCGCGCTCCGGCGGCGCCTCGGCCCGGAGCAGCTCGAGGACGCGCTCGGCGTCGGGGCGCGCGCCCAGCCGCTCGAATGCGGCATGGGCCGCGCGCAGCTCCAGCTCGGCGCTCCCGTCGTCGCCGTCCGCCCGATACGCCAGCCCGAGGTCGACGCGAGCCCGCGCCGCCTCGTACGGAAGCTCGATCTCCGTCCAGAGCTGCACCGCGCGGCGGAGCGACCGGATCGCGGCCGCGGGCTCGCCGTCG
>VAYE01000082.1 GCA_005883235.1 Actinomycetota bacterium | reverse complement strand
ATCGCTGGATGTCTTCGAACCGGTCGCCTCTGCGAAGGTCCGCTTCCGCGCGCGCAGCATCGGGCGACTCCGCCAGTAGCGCGCGTCGCACGCCTCTACGACGCGGAGCCGCACGCGGTAGCCGTTGAGCTGACGCTGCTCGCTCAGGCGATCCCGGCGCAGATGAAGTCATTCTCATGCCGAATAGTTCGAACTACGAGGCCGCGCCACGTTGACACCCCAGACGCGAGGGGTCATGCTCATTCGGGTTGAGGATGAAGCACACGAGCCTGCGGCACTCTCGAATCCCGGCCCCGGGGCTGGGGTCTAGCCGTCCGCTTGCCGCGCTCGCGTCGCTTGATGGCCTCTCGACGACGAGAAGGGATGCGCCATGAGGAAGCGGATCGGGTTGGCGGCAATGCTGACTCTCGCCGTCCTTTTCCCCACCGTTGGACTTGGAGGACTCGGTTACGCCACGTCTGCTGGATTGAGTTCGGCTCAAGCCGACCAGTACTCCACATCCACGACGACCACGACCCCGACGACGACCACCACCTCCACGACGACGACCACCACGATCACGTCGTCGACCTCCAGCACGAGCACCACGTCGTCCTCGAGTACGTCCTCGAGTTCGACCTCGACGACTCAGCCGACGACGACTTCCACGAGCTCGTCCACCTCGACCTCGACGTCCACCTCGACCTCGACGAGCACGACGACGCCGACGTTCACGAAGCCCGGCAAAGGATGCGGCGACAAGAACCACTTGCACGAGCGACGCTTCGAATGCAAGATCGAGATCTCCGACGTCCAAGGCAAGGAGGGCAAGAGCGGTACGACGTCCTTTACCTTCGTCGTCTCTCTCTCCGGAAACCCGCTCACGTCGGTCACCGTCGACTACGCATCAGCCGTCGGCACCGCGAATACGCCGTCCGACTTCCAGGCCGTGAGTGGAGCCCTGACCTTCCCGGTCGGCGTGAATCTCGAGACGATCACCGTCCAGGTCGTTGGCGACAAGACGCGCGAGCGCAACGAGACGTTCTATGTGAACCTCTCGAACCCGAGTGCAAATGCGTATCTCGGCGACGAGCAGGGCCTCGCCACGATCGTCGACGACGACTAGACGTTTCCCGCCGCGGAGCGAGGCGGCGTGAGACGACAGTGGCAACTCCCGTTTCGTAGGGCGCCTGTGCTCCTGCGGATTCCCGCAGTCGATTGGCCGCTGGCGGTGATCGCACTCGCAGTTGGCGCCGCGGTTGGCTTCAGCGACGGCGGCTATTTCCCGACGGACTGGGGTTCGAGCTCGCTCGCTCTGCTCTGGGTTGGCGCGATTGCCTTGATCGTCCGCGGGCGAATTCCGTTTGGACGTCTCGAGCTGGGAATGCTCGCGTCGTTTGGAGGCTTCATCGCGTGGGTCGCCTTCTCATCGACGTGGTCGACGAGCTCCGAGCGGTCGATCCTGGAGGTGCAACGAGGTCTGGTCTACCTCGCGGGACTTCTGATGGTCTTCCTCGTCGCGCGGGGTAGATCGATTGTCGAGCTTCTCGCCGCCGTCTGCGGGGCGGCGATGCTCATCTCGGCGTTTGCGCTCGCGAGCCTGTTCCTCCCCGAGCATTTTCAGCTCCCCGTAGGACCCTTCTATCGCCTTTCCGAGCCTCTCGGCTACCCGAACGCGCTCGCACTGGTCGCTGCGATCGGAGCGTTGCTCGCAGTGGCGTTCGCCACACATGCGGCATCACGCGGGAAGCAAGCTCTGTCGGCGGCTTCCTTTGTCGTGTTCATTCTCACGATCTTCTTCACGTTCAGTCGCGGAGCCTGGGCGTCTCTGGCCCTGGGTGTGGTCGCGATGCTCGTCCTCGATTCCCGGCGGCTCGTGCTCCTCCGAACGCTGGCTGCGGTCGTTCCCGTCTCCTCGGTCGCGGTTTGGCTGGCATCTCGTGCGCACGCGCTCACGACCCCAGTCGGACGCCCCTCCGAGGCTGCTCACCAGGGGCACCTCCTCGCTCTGGCAACTGTCCTGCTCTGCGCCACAGCGGCTTTGGCCACGATCGCCGTCAGGCTCGCGACACAGCGAATCTCTCTCGATTGTCGAGCTTCTCGCCGCCGTCTGCGGGGCGGCGATGCTGATCTCGGCGTTTGCGCTCGCGAGCCTGTTCCTCCCCGAGCATTTTCAGCTCCCCGTAGGACCCTTCTATCGCCTTTCCGAGCCTCTCGGCTACCCGAACGCGCTCGCACTGGTCGCTGCGATCGGAGCGTTGCTCGCAGTGGCGTTCGCCACACATGCGGCATCACGCGGGAAGCAAGCTCTGTCGGCGGCTTCCTTTGTCGTGTTCATTCTCACGATCTTCTTCACGTTCAGTCGCGGAGCCTGGGCGTCTCTGGCCCTGGGTGTGGTCGCGATGCTCGTCCTCGATTCCCGGCGGCTCGTGCTCCTCCGAACGCTGGCTGCGGTCGTTCCCGTCTCCTCGGTCGCGGTTTGGCTGGCATCTCGTGCGCACGCGCTCACGACCCCAGTCGGACGCCCCTCCGAGGCTGCTCACCAGGGGCACCTCCTCGCTCTGGCAACTGTCCTGCTCTGCGCCACAGCGGCTTTGGCCACGATCGCCGTCAGGCTCGCGACACAGCGAATCTCTCTAGGCCGTCGAGCTTCGGTTGCCGCAGTCACCACGGCGCTGCTCGTTCTGGTCGGGGGTTCGGTAGCCGCGGTGGGTCACTTCAGCTCGAGGCCCAGGTTCGGCCACGTCCACCACGGACCGATCGGCAGCAGTCGGCACAGTGCTCTGACGCAGGCAAACACCAGTCTTACGCTCTCGTTGAGCGGACGGGTGCCACTTTGGCGGCAGGCCTGGCGCGACTGGAAGACGCACTGGATGCTCGGCTCCGGAGCCGGAACATTCGAGCAGTACTGGCTCGAGCACCGACCGAACTCGGCCTCCGTTCGCGATGCGCACAGCCTCTATCTCGAGACGCTGGCCGAGGTCGGGCCCGTCGGCCTCGCCCTGCTCGTAACTGCGCTGTCGCTGCCGCTCGTGGCGGCCACGAAGGCTCGCCTCCAGCCGTTCGTTCCGGGTGCGTTCGCCGCCTACTTCGCCTACCTGATTCACGCGGGAGGTGAGTGGGACTGGGAGATGCCGGCCGTGACCCTCATGGGCCTCCTCTGCGGCGCTGGGCTCCTGCTCGCGGCGCGACCGGCAGAGCGACGGTTGCTGCCACGACGGGGTCGCGCGGCCGCGCTGGTAGTGACGCTCGCCCTGGTTCCGGTCGCGTTCGTCGGACTGATCGGAAACGGCGCGCTCGCCGCTAGCGAGCGTGCCGCGGACTCACAACGATGGCGGCAGTCGGCGTCCGAGGCCCGGAGAGCGATCCACTGGATGCCGTGGTCGTCCGAGGCGTGGCGGCGGCTCGCGCTGGCCCAGAGCATGGAAGGGCAACTCGAGGCTGCACGATCGAGCCTGCGAAAGGCGATTGCCAAGAGCCCTGAAGAGTGGCGTCCGTGGGTGGGCTTGATGCGGCTGAGCACGGGTCGCGCTCAGCGCCGCGCGCTCAGAGAGGCCGCGCAGCTGAACCCTCGGGATCCCGAAGTCGTCCAGTTTCTGCTTGCTCCCGGCTCTCTCACGCAGCGCTGGAGCTACGACGATTCGTGGACCGGCTGGCCGGTTGCGCCGGTGCATAGGCAGCACCCGATCCGCTCTTCGTTCCTCGATCCCAGACCGGGAACGCTACGGACGGGCGGCACGGCTGCGTACCACTTCGGGATCGACATCAGCGTGCGCGACGATCAGCCTGAGCCGGGAGCGCCGACTGGACGGACGCACAGGGTGTACGCGATCGAGGGGGGTATCGCCTATCTGCCCGCGAGGCGAGCGTCGAGTCCGTGCGAAGACCGGAGGGTCGCGATCGGACACTTCCAGTACTGGCACGTGGACCCGACCGGCGTGGTCACCAACAAGGACTCCATCCGGCCGGGGCAGATGATCGGCTGGACGTGCAAAGGGTTGTGGCACGTCCACCTCTCCGAGTCGATGGAGCTCTACGGGCTCCGCGTGTACGTGAACCCGCTGCATCCCGGCATGAAGCTGGGCCCTTACGTGGACCGGAAGCCGCCCAGGATTCACGCGATCAAGTTCTACCGCCCCGCGATGCCGGCCTGGACCGCAGGGGCCCGGGCGTCCTTCCCGCAAGCGGGGAAGCAATTCCCGGACGCGAGCACCGGCCGCGCTTTGCTTTCTGGTCGGGTCGACGTTCGGGCTTGGATCGATGACCCCGCGCCGTATCTCGGTTGGCTCACTCACGCACCAGCCCTCGTCTCGCCGAATCATCCGGACAGGATCGAGCTGCAGGTCATCCGGGAGAGCGACGGTCGGCCCGTGCTCGCGCGGACGGTGTTCCGCGCCGCCGCGTTCCTCGGCGATTCGCGGGCGACGCAGGCCGTTCCGATCGGCTACCACTACGCCCCGGGTACGAAGCAGGCGATCCCCGCCGGACCTTGCTTGAAGGCCCAGCCCCGCGATTGCAGGGGCGTGTACTGGTTTCGCCTCTTCGCCCGGCCGACAGGGACGTATTGGGACACCACGACGACCGCGGACGGCGACTATCGCCTCCGCGTCAGGGCTTGGGACGCAGCCGGGAATTTCGCGTCGGCCGCGGCCCGAGTGACGATCAGGAACACGTCGAGCGGTTGAGTCCGTGTGAGCTGTTTTACCGCGCGATGAGTTTTCGCCCGGCGGCCGGTCTACAGGTAGTAAGCGGAGGAAGGAGGGCCAGGATGACGGAGCACAAGGTCGGGACGCGCGAGGAGTGGCTGGCCGCCCGGACAGCGCTCCTGGCGGACGAGAAGGAGTTCACGCACCGGAGCGACGAGCTCGCCCGGAAACGGCAGGCGTTGCCGTGGGTCCCGATCGGGAAGGACTACAGCTTCGAGGCCGAGGACGGGACGAAGACGTTGGCCGACCTCTTCGACGGGCGCTCCCAGCTGCTCGTCTACCACTTCATGTTCGGCCCGACCGTCGAGGGCTGGCCGGATGCGGGCTGCCCGGGCTGCTCGTACACCGCCGACAGCCTCGACGGCGCCGCCGTCCATCTCCCGCCGCGGGGCGTGACCTTCGTCGCCGTCTCGCGTGCCCCGCTCGAGAACCTACTGGCGGCACCGACGCCCTCAACGCCACCTGGCAGCTGCTCGACCGCACTCCAAGGGGCCGCGGCGACGACCCCGAGGGGTGGCCGCGCCGACACGACGACTACGAATGACTGAGAGGAGCGTTATGAACCTTCCCCCGGTCGTCTCCGCGACGGAGTGGCAAGCAGCGCGGGACGCGCTCCTTGCCAAGGAGAAAGAAGCCACCCGGGCACGCGACGCGCTCGCCGCTGAGCGCCGCAGGCTGCCCAGGGTCCGGATCGACAAGGACTACACCTTCGACGGTCCGGATGGCAAGGCCGGCCTACTCGACCTGTTCGAGGGGCGGAGGCAACTGCTCCTCTACCACTTCATGTTCGGGCCGAACCAGGACGCGGGCTGCGACGGCTGCTCGATGTTCGTCGACCAGATCGGCCACCTCGCGCACCTGCACGCCCGCGAGACGTCGGTGTCTCGCCGGAGGCCCCCCAGCTGGACGTCTACCAGGACGGCGAGTCGTTCGGGCTCAGCGTCTTCCTGCACGAGGGCGACGACATCTTTCGCAGCTACTTCACGACGCACCGCGGCGTCGAGGCTCTTGGCAGCGTGTGGACCTTCCTCGACCTGACGCCGCTCGGCCGTCAAGAGGAGTGGGAAGACTCACCCGCTGGATATCCGCAGACCAAGCCCTATCAGTGGTGGCGCCGCCACGACGAATACGAGCACGCCGACGCGGATCCCGCAGCTTAGGTGCGCCACCAGTCGAGTCTGATCGTCCGCGGATGATGCGCGAGTGTGGCGCGGACCCGTGGGGTGCACTCCATCGATCTTCCCTGCAAATCTGGAGGGTTTTCCTGGAAGCGATCGGTGGGTAGAAAGCGTCTCGTACGAAAATCGAAGGAGGTTCCGTTGATCAGTGATGTCTTGGATCCCGAGCGTGAACGCGAGGAGCGCGAGTCTGAGCCGGAGCAACCGGAGACCGCGCCAGAGGAAGAACCCGGCGTCACGGCGCCAGAGCCGGAGACGCTTCCCGCAGAGCCCGATATCAACCTGCCGGACTCGGCCGGCCAAGAGAATCTCGACGGCGGTCGCTCGACTCATGTCGGTACGCACTCGCGGACCGGACGCCGATCCACTCCTTCCTGAGGACACTGGTTGCAGGGCCTGCCGACCCGCGGGCAGGCCTCGCGGTCTGCACTACGGTCGTTGATGAGCGTTCGCGATCGCTGCCAGTCTGGCCTCGGCTTCAGCAAGCTCGCTTTCGGCTGCTGCCAGCTCGTGTTCGGCTTCGTCGACCCGTGAGTTGGCTTCGGCCGCAGCCCGCTCGGCGCGCTCGGCCTCGCGCTTCGCCTGTTGCCTGCGCCGCCGGGACTGGTCGGCTTGCTGGCGCAGCTGCCGCACGCTCGCCCGCGCGTCGCTAAGCGCCCGTCGCCGCTCGGCACTCTGCTCGGCCCGTTGCCGCTGAGCGGTCGTGTCAGCTTCTCCCTTCTCGGCAGCCTTTGGAGTAGTCCGTTTGGTTTTGGCCGCCCCTGGTTGTGGCACGGTTGGTCGCTTGGCTTGTGGTTGAAGTGGTACGCCGACGAGGACATCGAAGCCGGGCGGCTCCAGTTCCTCGGTCAGGCGTCCTTCTTTCAGGAGTCGGCGGCCGTCTTCGGTTGACGCGGCGGCGCGCAGGGTGCTGATGATCCGGTCGAGCGCCCCTGCCGAGTGCCCGGAGGCTTGGAGGGTTTCGTGTGCTCCTGCGCTGAGCCGATTCAGTGCGGCTTGTTCGTCGCGCCGTGCCTCCTCGAAGCCACGGGGGCTGTCGCCGGCGAGCGCTTGTTCGTGGGCGTGCCGCAGGCGTTCGCCGGCCCTGATGAGGCGCGGAATGTCGACCTCGCGGCCGCGAACGAGCTGGTTCACTGTCCAGGCAGGCAGCGTCGGCTTCTTCAGTTCCTTGATCCGCGCTGCGATCGCCCGCTGACCGTCGTCTCGAAAGCGACGGGCGAGCGTGTTCCGCGCCTCGGTGAACTCGTCGAGCGGCAGCCCGTAGAGCTGGTCGATCTCCTCCTCGGCCGAGCTCACGCCGTAGAGCGCCTAACGAAATGCCTGGCTAGGCCCAGGGGAGGAGGCCCCAGTACGAGGGCCGCCCCGGCTGTGGCCGCTCGAACGGCGCGTACGCCTGCTTGGGGTCGGGCGTCTCCTCCTTCGCGCTCGCGCCGTAACGCGCCGCAAGCTCCGACACCGGGTAGAGCAGCCGTTCGTCCTCGGACCGCGCACCGGCCATCAGGATCACGCACGGCCCGTCGCCGGCGCCCACGAAAACATGCTCGGTCCCGGCGGGACAGTGGACGAAGTCCCACGGCCGGAGGAGCCGCTCCACACCGTCGACCAGCAGCCTGCCCTCCCCGGACAGCACGAGGAACGCCTCCTGCTGCGATTCGGAATGGTAGAGGCAGTTCGGCCGGCCCGGCTCCAGGACGCTGACGTTGATCCCGAGCTGCCTGAACGGGAACTCTCGGCTCTCGAAACCGCACCCTGAACGGAACGTGTCCGACGTCACCCACTCGGCGTCCCGCACGTTCACGACGAACCAGCCGTCGGAGGCGGGTGCGAGGCCTGAGCCGGAGTCGTCGAGCCGCGCCTCGGGCACGGCGCGAGTCTACCGGCCGCCGGAAGCAGGAACCCGTTCGCCAGTCGGCCAATCTTCTGGACCGCTTCGCCATTGTCACGCTTCGCTCAGAAATAACCTCGCGCGGAGGCGTACTCCTCTGCCACATACCTCGGCACCGCCCTCGACCACGCCCCCTCGACAAGGTCGCGCATCTCCTCAACGTCGATCGCCGCCACGGACACGTGGATCCAGTTAAACCTCATGTCCGACTCGCTCGGCAGCGAGAACTTCTCCGGCTCCGCGTCGACAGCCGCCTGGCGGAACTCCCTCGGGAACCCGCAGCCCATCTGCGAGCCGTCCGGCGCAAGCGAGAGATAAACGATCTGGCCGATACGAAACTTCAGATAGCCGCGCACGTGCGCCTCATAACTTCGCGGCAGCGTGGCAGCGAGCGATCGAACCTCGTCGACCGTCACAGGCATCTTGCCGAGCAGGATATGACTCGCTACACGGGCGCGGCGTGCTCCTTCTACGATTCTTCTGCGCCCTGTGTTTCCCAGCTCACAGTCGCGCACTCGTGAGGCTTGACTACGTCTGGCCTCTCCTAGCGGCGGTCCTTCGCGAGCTCTTCGAGCGCCTCCCGGTCGACTGCGTCGCCGGGGACGACGGCAATGCGACACGGGGTCGCGGCCCGTAGCGTCGCCTTGCGGGAGCCGCCCTCCAGGAGCGCCCGCTCGCCGACGAGTGCGCCGGGGCCGACCTCGGCCACTTGCTCGTCGTCGATCTCGACGCTGAGTACACCGTCGAGGAGCAGGTAGAGCACGTCACCGGGCTCGCCTTGCTCGACAAGCGTGTCGCCGGACGAGAGACGCTTCCGCTCCGGGGCGACGCCTCCGCGCATGATCTGAGCCGAGAGCTCCCGCTCGAGGTCGCTCTCCGCCGCGGTCACGACCGCCGGCGAATCCTCTTCGCCCCACGGAGTGCGCTCGCCGTGCGACTCGCGGTACCAGGTCTTGAAGTCGATCGTCCCGGCCTTCTGGACGAGCTTGCCGCCGTCGTCGTAGATCCAGTGCCGCGGAAAGGCGCTCGCGCCGACGAGCTCGTGCGTGGACGAGCCGTCCGCTCGAATGGTGAGGGCGAGCGTCGTCCACGCCGTCGCGCCGCTGATCCGGAAGAACGGCTTCCCGCGCACTCTCCGCGGCGCGGGGAAGCCGGCTCGACCGCCGACCGTCTGCACGAAGCGCACCGCGTCCTCCGCAGCCTCGGGCTCGGGACGAAGCGTCTCGAACGGGATGCCCGAGAAGACGACGTCCTTCGGGCCGAAGCGAAACCTCGTCGAGCCGACGAACGCCTCGCCGGCCTGGCCGTGGCCCGTGATCCGGCCGTCCTCGACCTCGACCCATGCCTGGAGCAGGTTCGCCTCGCGGAAGCGGTCGTCGTCGCGGAGCTGCGGAAGGTCGGCCGGCCCGACCTGGTCGGGCGGCGGCTCGTCGTACTTGCCGATCCCCAGCTCGAAGGGGACCTTCGGCAGCCCTTCGATCGCCTCGGCGGGAATCCACGAGATCGCGGTGACGGATTTCTCGATGCGCATTCGATCCTCCCTGTCGACCCGTGGGAGATTACGCCGCTACGCGAGGATCTCCACGGTGTCGTCGTCCGCGACGACGTGCTCTCGCCCCACTCGCTGGCCCTCGAAGCGCGCCGACGGGCCCCACACGCGGGCGCCGCGACACGACGCGGCCAGCTCGTGGTGGATCGTCCGCGCGACGTCCAAGACCGTCGCCGGCGGATGGAGTGCGACCGGTTCGTCGTCCGTCTTGGAGTCGTGGCGGAGGAACACCCGGACCAGTCCGGTCAGCCGCCAGACCGCTTCGCGAAAGGCCTCGAGACTCGCCTCGTCCAGAACGGACGCGGCCACGAGCTCGAGCCCGGGCAGCGCAGCGGCCAGGTGATCGATCGCGCCGGGCGCAGCCTCGTCGGTCTTCGTCGCCGCGAGGATCGCGGGCAGCGAGATTCCCGCCGCGTCCAGCTCGCGCCGGATCGTCCCGAGCTCGTCGAGGCCCGCCGAGGAGTCCTGGCAGAGCACCATCGCGTCCGCGTCGCGGAGGACGCCGATGAGGGCGCGCCCTCCTCCCCGCCCTTCGCTCGCGCCTTCGATCAGACCGGGAATCTCGACGAACTGCACGAGCACGCCGCGGATGCGGGTCAGTGCCGGCACCGGACGCGTCGTCGTGAAGGCGTAGTCGCCGGTCTTGATCTGCACGTTCGAGAGCGCCTGCAGGAGCGAGGACTTGCCGCTGTTCGGCGGCCCGACGAGCGCGATCTGCGCGGCGCCCTCCCGGCGGACGGCGATCGAGTCGCGGTGGACGACCCGGGCGCGCGTCCGAGTCTCGTCGAGCTGCGCGTTCACCCACTTGCGGATGTCGGCGTACGGCCCGCTGCGGTAGTTCGGCAGCTCGTCGAG
>VAYE01000081.1 GCA_005883235.1 Actinomycetota bacterium | reverse complement strand
CGGGATGATCGTGTGGAACGGGCGGCGCGCCGGCCGCAGCTCGTTCGGGTGTCCCGGCTCCTCGACGAAGCCCGCGCCGCGGTTGTGGAGCACGACGCCGGTCTCGCCCGCGACGACCCCGGAGCCGAAGTGCTCGGCCAGGCTCTGGATGAAGGACACGGCGTTCCGGTCCTCGTCCACGCAGCACAGGTAGGTCGTGCTGCTGCGGAGCGTGGCGAGGCGTGCAGGGTCGAGGACGAACGCCGGGAGCGGCTCGTCGGCCACATGCGCGTAGACGTCAGTGAGCCCGAGCCGCACGGCCTCGACGAGCTCGTGGAGAGCCGGCTCCGCGACGCTGTCGAGCAGTCCGAGCGCGACGAGCGCGGCCGCGCCCTGGCCGTTCGGCGGCAGCTCGCAGACCTCGAGCCCGCGGTAGCCGACGCGGAGGGGCTCGACCCACTCCGAGCGGTGGGCGGCGAGATCCTCCGCCGACAGCCAGCTCGCGGCCGCGATCGCCTCCGCCACCGGTCCGGCGTAGAAGGCGCCGGGGCCGTCGTCCGCGATCCGCCGCAGCGTGCCTGCGAGCTCCGGAAGCCGGTAGACCGAGCCGAGCGCCGGGGCGCGAAAGGGTGCGCGGCCCTCCTGCTCGGCGAGCCGCCAGAGCTGCGCGACGCGCGGCGTGGCCGCGACGCCACTCTCCGCGAGGTCGATCGCGGGAGCGAGGCAGCGGTCGAGCCCCAGCCGGCCGAAGCGCGCGGCGAGGTCGCTCCAGGCGGCGACGGCGCCGGGGACGGTGATCGACCGCGGGCCGGAGCTGGCCACGCCGCCGCCGTCGAGCCGCGCCGGCGAGCGGCCCGAGCCGTTCAGGCCGACGAGCTCGCCGTCCCACCACAGCTGGGCGAACGCGTCGCCGCCGATCCCGGTCAGCGGCGGCTCGGCGACGGTGAGCACGGCGGCCGCCGTGAGCGCGGCGTCGACGGCGTTCCCGCCCTCCTCGAGCGCGCGCACGCTGGCGCCCGTCGCGAGCGGGTGGCTCGTCGCGACGAGCGCGCGCCGGGTGACGGTGGGAAGACGCGAGAAGCCGCTCGGCGGGAGCGTGCTCGGCGCGAAGAGGCGGTCGGCACGGAGCTCCACGAGCCGACCGTACCGCGCGTCAGCCTCCGGTGGCGAGGTACGCGAGCAGGGCTCCGAGCAACGTCCCCGTGCCGGCGAGCGCCAGCTCGATCCGCCGCCGCTCCACGAGCATGCCGAGGCGGGGGTCGCTCACGACGGTCGCCGGCAGCACGGCGAGCCCGAGCAGTGCGATGGCGAGCGCGGACGCGGCGAGGAGGAACAGGCGCTTCAGGTCGAAGCCGCCCGCCGGCTTCGCGAACTCGGCGCCGAGCACGTTCCCGGGTGCCGGCAGGGCGGCGGCGGCCTTGACCGGCGCGGGCCGGGATGCCTTCTTCACGGGAGCCCGGACGGGGCCGTCGGAACCGACCGGCTGCCGGAAGATCGTCGTGCTCCGGAAGACCCGCTCGACGAGGACGGTCCCGCAGGCGTTGCGCGCCCGCGCCCGTGCGACCTCGCCCGCCGTCGGCCGCGAGGCGGTTACGACGATCGTCACGCCGACCACCGGCCGGCCCCTCACCGTCGCGCTCAGCACGTACGTGCCCACCGGAAGCGGCCGCCCGTGCAGCCGCCCTCGCAGGACGACCTTGTTGACCCCGCGGTGAGCCCGGACGGAGAACGTCCCCACGCGGCGGCAGAGCGGCGAGACTTGCGTCACGACGAAGCGGACGAGCCCGCGCCGGCGCAGCCGGAAGACGATCTTCGCCGCGCTGCGCCGCGAGCCGCTCCGCACCCAGGTTCGCGTCGTGTGCAGCTTCGACACCGGGTGCACGACCGGCGCGAAGACCAGGGCGGCCGCCGCTTCCGCGGCCTTGAAGCGTCGCTCGCTCGCCGCCGTCGCAGCGGCCGAGGACGAGGCGGAGGCCGAGGCGGAGGCCGAACCCGGAGGCGCGCCTGCGCCCGCGGCGCCTGCGCCCGTTCCGGACTGCTGCGTCGAGCCGGGGCCGGGGCCGGAGCCGGAGCCGGAGCTCGTACCCGTGCCCGTCCCGGTGCCACCGGTCGTGGTCGTGGTCGCCCGCGACGACACCGACGACGCCGTCGACGACGCGGCCGACGTCGCCGAGGTCGGCTGCGCCAGTGAGGAGGTCGCCTTCGACACGGACGAGGCGACCGTCGAGACGACCTGGGTCGGGCTCGGCGGCGGCGGAGGAGGAGGCGGGGGTGGCGGAGGCGGAGGTGGAGGCGAAGTGGGAAGCGGCGGCGGCGGCGGCAGCGGCGGAGGCGGGGGTAGCGGCGGCGGCGGCACCGGCAGCGGCACGGTCGTCGACGTCGGAAGCGGCGGGGGAGGCGGTCCGATCGCGAGCGCCGTCGGGGCGGCGACCGCGGCCACGGCGATGCAGAAGAGGATCGACTTCGGCCCCCGGCGCCTCATCTGCGGATACAACCCCGCTGCCGGGCGAACGGTTGCGGTCTTGCGCGAAAATGCCTCCCGGATGGCGCCGCCCGCCGACTACTACGCCCTGCTCGGGGTCGAGCGCGACGCGGACGCGGAGACGATCAAGCGGGCGTTTCGCTCACGCGCGCGCGAGGTCCATCCCGACGTCTCCGACGCGCCCGGAGCCGAGGATCGCTTTCGTCAGCTCGCGCATGCGTATCGCGTGCTCGCCGCTCCCGACGCGCGTGCGCTCTACGACCGCTTCGGCGACCGCGGGCGCGGAAACGGCGGGCGCGTCGTCGCG
Organism: Actinomycetota bacterium; assembly: GCA_005883235.1. The sequence goes on along the minus strand of VAYE01000081.1, from coordinate 1,815 downwards.
GAGCTCGTGCTCGCCCGCCCGGCGGCGCGGCGCGGAGCGCGGCGGACGATCCGCATCCCGCGGCTCGACGTCTGCGCGGCCTGCGGAGGCGAGGGCGCGACCGGCCTCTGCCCGACCTGCGGTGGCTCGAGGCTCCAGAAGCGCGCGTCGCACGGCTCCTTCGGCCGGCTCGTCCAGTTCGACGACTGCCCGGACTGCGCCGTCTGCTCCGAATGCGGCGGCTCCGGTCGTGTCGCCGGTGAACGCCTGCTGGAGGTCGTCGTGCCACCCAAGACGCGCAACGGCGACGCCGTCGCGCTCGACCACGGCGAGTCGGTGCGCGTGCGCGTGCGTCCGCTCGTGGACGAGTCCCGCGTCGTCCGGTACGGCGCCGCGGCCGCCCTTGCCGTCGCGGTCGCCTTCCTCGTCTACCTCGCCTTCTTCAGCTGAGGCGCGGCCGGTTCCCGCGCAGGGCGCGGTAGAGCGCGCGCTGGCGACCGCGCGCGACGTGGACGACCTCGGCCGCCTCTCGCTCGGTGAACATGATCGCCGCGGCTCTCGGCACCTCGAGCGCCGCCTCGATCATCACCGCCGCCGCGAGCGCGTCGTCCGGGACGGCTCGGCGCATCGCTCGCAGGCGCAGGGCGCGAGCGAGCGCCACGGCCTCGCGCGCGGCCAGCATATACACCGAGCCCTCGACGACGAACCTGAGCGCCATGATCTCCCTGCTAGGTGGACGGTACTACGTGGAGGCCGCCGCGTCGAGGGCAGCGGCTGCGCTCGCGGCCACTCCCTCCTCGGTGACGTAGGCAGTGACGAGCTCGCGCGGGGTGACGTCGAAGGCCCGATTGTCGATCTCGACGCCTGTCGGAGCGAGACGCCGGCCGCCGACGACCGCGACCTCGTCCGGGTCGCGCCGCTCGATCGGGATCCCCGATCCGTCGGCGCACTCGGGGTCGAAGGTCGAGAGCGGGGCGGCGACGTAGAACGGCAGCCCGTGGTGGCGCGCGAGCACGGCCAACGGGTAGGTGCCGATCTTGTTCGCGACGTCGCCGTTCGCGGCGATGCGGTCGGCGCCGACGACGACGGCGTCGACCTCGCCGCCCGCCATCAGCGACCCCGCCATCACGTCGGCGACGAGGGTGCACGGGATGCCGAGCCGCTGGAGCTCCCAGGCGGTCAAGCGGCTGCCCTGGAGCACCGGCCGGGTCTCGTCGACCCAGACGCTCGGCCGCCGGCCCGACTCGTGCGCCGCGCGCACGACGCCGAGCGCCGTCCCGTAGCCGACGCATGCGAGCGAGCCCGTGTTGCAGTGCGTGAGCACGCGCGCCTCCTCCGGTAGGAGCGTGGCGCCGTGTGCGCCGAGGCGCCGGTTCCGGGCCACGTCGTCGGCGGCGATGCGCACCGCCTCCTCGGCCGGATCGGAGGCCGCGAGCGCGCGCTCGACGCCCCAGGCGAGATTCGCGGCGGTGGGCCGGGTCGCCTTCAGGCGGCGCGCGGCGTCCTCGAGCGGCTCTCCCGTCGCCGCCGCGAGCGCGACTCCCATCGCCCCGGCCGCGCCGAGCGCCGGCGCGCCGCGGACCGCGAGGCCGGTGATCGCGGCGCAGAGCTCGTCGACCGAGCCGCACTCCACCATGACGAGCTCCTCAGGCAGGCGGCGCTGGTCGATCAGGCGGACGGCGCCGCCTCGCCACGCGATCGTCGGCGGGATCGGGTCGGCGGCTATGTCCTCACCGCCTCCACCGCGGCTCGCACGCCCTCCTCGACTCCGCCCGGATGCGCGTACGCGCGTGAGCCCAGGAGCACCATCAGCCGCGAGTCGGCGCCGGCGCGGCG
>VAYE01000080.1 GCA_005883235.1 Actinomycetota bacterium | reverse complement strand
CCAGCGGTCGCGCGCGTAGACGGCGACGAGCTCGCGCGCCGGCTCCTCCGCCTCGTAGACGGTCAGCGTGTCGTAGGGGACGAGCTCGGCCAGGGTGGTCGCGACCTGCTCGAGCAGCGTGTCCAGCTCCTGCTCGGCGAGGAGCTGGTGGAAGACGTCGGCGAGGCGCTTGTACGACTCGACCCCGCCCGGGCTCGGGGCCGGGGGCGGGACAGGCCGGATGTGGCCGAGCTGCCGCGCAGGAGAGGTCATTGCCGCCTCGGGAGTCATCGCTTCGTGCGGGCCGGCACAAGATCCCCGAATCGGGGGTTGAGCCTGTGCGTAACCGCGGTGGCCGTTTGGTGCAGGACGACCGTCCCGGCCGGCCAGGCAGGGGTCTGACCCCGGACCCGGCCCGAGGCGCGCGGTCCGAACTGACGGTGAGGCCGCTCGTAGAGCCGCGACCTGTCACAAATCGCGCGCGAATTCACAGAGAAACATGGCTCGGCGGGCCACGGCTGGGGTCAGACCCCCTGCCCTAGCCCCTTGCGGCGTGTCCGGTTCAGGCGGGTTCGGGGAGCGTCACGCCAAGCGAATCGAGCTTCGTCCGCGCGATCTCGCGGTCGAGCTCCTCCGGGAACGGCTGCACGCCGGGCGGCAGCTCGACGGAGGCGAGGAGATGCGCCGCCAGGGCTTGAACCGAGAAGGACAGGTCCATGATCTCGACCGGGTGGCCGTCGCCGCCGGCGATGTTCACGAGCCGGCCCTGGACGAGGAGGTAGACGTGCCGGCCGCCGCCCAGGTCGTGCCGCGTGACCCCAGGCCGAACCTCCTCGCCGGGCCCGAGCGCTTCGACGTCGATCTCGCGGTCGTCGTGCCCCGCGTTGGCGAGAACGGCCCCGTCCTTCAGCAGCGCCAGCGCCTCGCGGCCGAGCGCCGCCACGCCGCCCGTGGCGGTGACGACGACGTCGGCGTCCGCGAACCCCTCCGGCCCCGCCACCCGGTGCCCGTCCATGTACGCCTCGAGCGCCTTCACGGGATCGATCTCGACCACCGTCACGCGCGCGCCGTTCCCCGCCGCATAGCGCGCGACGCCGCGGCCGACCCACCCGTAGCCGACGACGCAGAGCTCCTTGCCCGCCGCGAGCAGGTTGGTAAGCCGGAGGATCGCCTCGATCGTCGTCTGGCCCGTGCCGTAGCGGTTGTCGTACAGGTGCTTGCACGACGCGTCGTTCGCGGCGATGGCCGGAAAGGGCAACCGCCCGGCCGCCTCGAGCGCCCGCAGACGCGCCACCCCGGTCGTCGTCTCCTCCGTCACGCCGCGCAGCCGCTCGACCAGAGCCGGCCGCGACGAGACGATCCGCCCCGTCAGCTCCGCGCCGTCGTCGACGACGATGTCCGGCTCGGCGTCGGCCGCCGCCAGCAGGTCGGCGACGAACTCGTCCGGAGAGGCCCCGTGCGTCGCGTGCACCTCGATCCCGCGCGCGACGAGCGCCGCCGCGACGGCGTCCTGCGTCGTGCCGGGATTGGATCCGGCGGCGACGACCTCGGCGCCCGCCTCCGCGAGGAGCGACGCGAGGTGGGCCGTCTTGGCCTCCAGGTGGACGACGACGGCGACGCGCTTCCCGCGCAACGCCCCGTCGGCGAGCCGTGCCCGCGCCAGGCCGTTCAGCACGGGCGAGTGCCGCGCGACCCAGGCGATCCGCTGCTCGCCGGCCGGCGCGAGAGACGGATCCGCGATCCGCGAGCGCGAGGCGTCGACGGTCATCGCGCGTGAGCCTATTCGCGCTCGAGCCGCCGCCGGTACAGGACGTGCGGCAGCCCGGCCCACTCGATGTCGCGCTCGTACGTGAAGCCCACCTTCTCCATCACGCGCCGCGATGCGAGGTTGTACGGCAACGTGAACGCGACGATCTCCGCCAACCCGAGGCGGTCCCGCGCGACGCCGACGAGCGCCGAGGCCATCTCGGTCGCGATCCCGTGCCCCCACCAGGCCGCGGCGACGCGGTAGCCGAGCTCCACCTCCTGCCGCCCCTCGATCTCGGCGCGCCGAAGCGCGGCGCCGCCCACGGTCTCGCCCGTCTCGCGCGCGTGGAACACCCACGGCCCGAAGCCGTTCCGCTCCCAGTGCTCGAGCCCGCTCCAGAGCAGCTCCCACGACTCGTTCTCGGAGCGCACGCCGCCGAGCGTCGCCATCACGTCCGGGTCGGCGTCCATCGCCCGCTGGTAGTCGAGGTGCCCCTCCCGCAGCCGCTCGCCGACCAGGCGCTCGGTCTGCACCCTGTCGAGCTCCGTCACGCGCCATAGGATCGCCGAACGTGATCGACCCGCTCGAGCGCTGGCGCGCACTGGGCCTTCCGGACAAGCCCGACTATGCCGGGCTCCTGACCTATGCGGGCATGCCCTACACGCAGGATCCGGCAGAGCTTCGCGGCGTCGACCTCGCGATCGTCGGCGCCCCCTTCGACGACCTCGTCTCCGACCGGCCGGGCGCGAGGTTCGCGCCGCGCGCGATCCGCGCCGCGAGCTGCCCGCCGGGCCCGCACCTCGAGGCGAAGGTCGACGCGCTCGCCGAGCTCACCGTCGTCGACTTCGGCGACGCTCCCGTCGTTCCGGCCGCGCCCGAGGCCTCGCGGCGCGCGATCGAGCAGACGGTACGCCAGGTCGTGGACGCCGGCGCGATCCCGATCGTCCTCGGCGGCGACCACTCGATCGCCGAGCCCGACATCCGCGCGTGCGCGGGCCGACATGGCCCGCTCGGCCTCGTCCATTTCGACACCCACACGGACACGGGGACGGAGGTCTTCGGCGTCGAGCCGTCACACGGCACGCCCATGTGGGCCCTCGTCGAGGCGGGACACGTCGAGCCGAGCCGGTACGTCCAGATCGGGCTGCGCGGCTACTGGCCCGGCCCGGCCGAGTTCGCGTGGCAGGCGGAGCGGGGGATCACGAGCTTGTTCATGCACGACGTGCGCGAGCTCGGGATCGACGAGGTCGTGCGTCGCGCGCTCGAGGTCGTCGGCCCGGGACCGGCCTATCTCTCGGTGGACGTGGACGTCCTGGACCCGGCCTTCGCGCCCGTCACCGGCACGCCCGAGCCCGGCGGGATGACGAGCGCCGACCTGCTCCGAGCGTGCCGGCGCGTGGCGGAGTCGCTCGAGCTCGTGGGCGCCGAGGTGGTCGAGGTGATCCCTACGGCCGTGGGCTCGGCGGACGTGACCGCGCTCGTCGCCGACCGCGTCGTGCGCGAGATCCTGACCGGAATCGCGGTCTGTCGCGCTCGTAACTGATGTGGCTATTCCGCGATCGATCCGGTCGGACCTGTTGAAAACCGTGCAGACCTTGGCTAGGCTCCGAGTCAATTCGGCTCTGTTGCGGTGCCGGTAAGGGGAAGGGGTTCGGTGGTTCGAGGTCGTGCCACAACCGACGGACGTCTGCGGCGCGCACTGTGCGTGGCGGCAGCGACGATCGGCCTGGCTGCAATCGTGGCGCCCGCGGCGTTCGCCGACGACAAGATCTACGCGTGCGTGAACAACAGCTCCGGCGAGGTCAAGATCGTCAGCGCGAGCACCACCTGCAGCGCCAACTGGACGAAGATCTCGTGGAACAAGAACGGCCCCACCGGAGCTCGTGGCCCGACCGGTGCGAGGGGACCGACCGGGGCGAAGGGCGACAAGGGTGACAAGGGCGACAAGGGCAACCGCGGCCCGACCGGCCCCACCGGTCCGCGCGGTGCGACCGGCCCTCGCGGCGCGACCGGCCCGAAGGGCGCAACGGGCGCGCGCGGTGCCACGGGTCCGAAGGGTACGACTGGAGCGAAGGGCGCGACGGGCGCTCGCGGTGCGACCGGCCCGACCGGCGCACGCGGGCCGACAGGAGCACGGGGACCGACGGGTGCGCGCGGAGCGACCGGACCGACAGGAGCTAGAGGTTCAACCGGCCCGACGGGTGCTCGTGGACCGACGGGCGCGCGTGGCGCGACCGGGCCCACTGGAGCGCGTGGAGCTACGGGCGCAACCGGCGCCAAGGGTGCGACCGGTGCAACCGGCGCCCGTGGAGCGACGGGTGCGAAGGGTGCGACCGGTG
>VAYE01000317.1 GCA_005883235.1 Actinomycetota bacterium | reverse complement strand
GCCGATCGCCCGCTCGAGCCGGTGCGCCCGGAAGAGCGGCGTCGGCCGCCAGAGGCTGTAGATGTCGAGGACTTCCTCCGGGATCGGGATCTCGGCGTCCTCGGAGACCTCCTGCCCGATGAGCTCCATCGGGAAGAGGGGCGCGAGGTCGTCAGGGCCGACGGGCTGCCCGGTGCCGGGGTGGAGCACCGGCTGGGGCGCCGTGGGCATGTCGGAGCGGATGTTGTACCAGCGCCGCGGCAGCTGAGACTCGTCGAGAACGCGGCTCGAGAGCGTCGTACGTGCTCCTGCTGGTGCCCTTCGTCGCGCTGCTCTGGGTCCCCCTCTACACCCGGACGACCCCGAAGCTCTTCGGCTTCCCGTTCTTCTACTGGTACCAGTTCGCGTGGGTCGTGGTGACGGCGCTGATCGTGTGGGTCGTCTACGTCGCGACGCGCCCGCCGGAGGTCGCCGAGTGACGCTCGCGACCGTCTTCAAGGAGCCGCACCAGACGCACGCCGTTGCGATCGTCGTCTTCGTCGTCCTCTTCGCTCTCGTCACCGTGCTCGGCTTCGTCGCCGCCCGGTGGCGGCGCGCCGATCTCGGCCACCTGAACGAGTGGGGACTCGCGGGCCGCCGCTTCGGCAGCGTCGTCACGTGGTTCCTGCTCGGCGGCGACCTCTACACGGCCTACACGTTCATCGCCGTCCCGGCGCTCGTCTTCGGCGCAGGCGCCGTCGGCTTCTTTGCGCTGCCGTACACAATCATCCTCTATCCCTTCGTTGAACGCGATGGGGATCAACGGCGACTGGCCGCTGATCCTCGCCTTCGCCATCCTCGCCGCCTACACGTACTCGAGCGGCCTGCGCGCGCCGGCCCTGATCGCCCTCGTCAAGGACACGCTGATCTACGTGACCGTCCTCGTCGCGGTGATCTACATCCCGTGGAAGCTCGGCGGCTTCGGGCACATCTTCGACTCGGCCGCGAAGGCGCTGCCCAACAAGATCACGGCGAGTGGGAAGCCCGCGTCGTTCCTCCCGGCCAGCGAGCCGGCGAAGCAGGCGTACGCGACCTTGGCGCTGGGGTCTGCGCTGGCGTTGTTCCTGTACCCGCACGCGATCACCGGGGTGCTGAGCTCGAAGAGCGCGGACGTCGTGCGGAGGAACGCGGTGCTGCTCCCGGCGTACACCTTTCTGCTCGGCCTGATCGCGCTGCTCGGGTACATGGCGATCGCGGCCGGCGTGTCGACGAAGGACCCGAACTTCGCGGTCCCGGATTTGTTCATCCACTACTTCCCGTCGTGGTTCGAGGGCTTCGCCTTCGCTGCGATCGCGATCGGAGCGCTCGTTCCGGCCGCCGTGATGTCGATCGCCGCGGCGAACCTCTTCAGCCGGAACGTCTGGAAGGAGTACGTGAACCCGGCCGCGGACGCCGGCGAGCAGACGCGGGTCGCGAAGATCGCGTCACTCGTGGTGAAGGTCGGGGCCCTGATGTTCGTGATCTTCCTGCCGACGAAGTACGCGATCGACCTCCAGCTCCTGGGCGGCGTCTGGATCCTGCAGACGCTTCCGTCGATCATCGTCGGGCTCTTCACCCGGTGGTTCCACAAAGGCGCGCTGGTCGCCGGCTGGGCCGTAGGCATGAGCGTGGGAACGTGGATGGCGGCGTCGCAGGACCTGAAGTCGAGTGTCTACGCGCTCAACTGGGCAGGCATCCACTTCACGGCGTACGAGGCGGTGTTCGCCCTGGCCGCGAACCTCATCGTGACCTTGGCGCTGACGGCGGTGCTGCGAGCCGTGCGCGTCACGGACGCCGGCGACGAGACCCGCGACGAGGACTACGACGAGCAAAGGCACGAGCCGGCGCGCGGGCCTGAGCCCGAGTTGGCGCGGTAGCTGAGGAAACCTGGGGGCATTCGGGGCAGGCCGTACGCTCGGGCACGTGCCTTCGTACCGAGAGCACCTCCGGCGACAGAAGGAGTCGATCTCCGTGAGTACATTCCGCTTGCGTTCGTTCGACATCAGCGATTGGCG
>VAYE01000119.1 GCA_005883235.1 Actinomycetota bacterium | reverse complement strand
AGCTCGGCCCAGCGAGGTGCTGAGGCCGCGAGCCCGCCGGCCGGAACGCTCGGCCCGGCGGGCCCGAGCGTCGCCTGGGACGGCACCGCCCTCGGCGGTTCCGCTGCGGGCGAGTCGTCGTGCATCGACGGCGTCAACTGCGACACCTACACGCTGACCGTCTCCGGAGCCGCCGCCGACTGGGCCGGCAAGGTCGTCGACGTGCGCATCTCCTGGCTCGTCCCGACGAACGACTTCGACCTCTACGTCCACAAGGGCTCGAACGCGGGCCCGATCGTGGCCCACTCCGCCGGCGGCGCGCCCGGAACCAGCGAGGAGGCGACGTTCGACCCGTCGGTCGAAGGCACCGGCACGTTCACGGTCCACGTCGTCTACTTCTCCGTCGCCGGGGAGCAGTACCACGGGACGGCGAGCGCGCAGGTCAAGCCGACCGCCCGGACGGCGACCTATGTGGACGGCGGCATCACGTTCAGCCCCAACGTGACCACGAAGGCGCCGGTCGCCTCGCGCGACGGCGAGCCGAGCAGCCGCACCGACACGGCGGGCAATTTCTATGTCACCGGGATCCGCGGCGTTCCGGCCGGCGTCGACCTCTGGTACGACGACCTGAACAGCGACCCGTACATGCGGAACTGGGTCTACCGCGGCCAGCCCGACTCGTTCACCGGCGATCAGCAGACATCCGTCGGCGCAGACGGCGGCGGCGACGTCGACCTCGCGATCGGACGGCCCGATCCGGGCACGGGTGCGACCACGAATCCTCCGACGCTTGCCTTCTCCAGCCTCGTCCTCTCGAACATCTCGGTCGGCAAGTCGACCGACAAGGGCGTCACCTTCACGAAGAACCCGCTCGGGAACGTGACGGGAGGCGCACCGATCGACGACCGCCAGTGGCAGGAGTTCTACGGCCGGTCGAGCGTCTACCTGCTCTACCGCACGGTCGATCCGGCCGTCACGCAGATCCAACGCTCGGACGACGGCGGCCTGACGTACGGGCCCGCCGCCACCGCCGGCGCGATCGGCCAGGTCGGCGAGATCGACGTGCACCAGCCGACCGGCACCGTCTACGTGAGCGGATCGAGCGGTCAGGTCTGCACAGGCACGCCGCCGGCGCCGAACGTCGCCCCGACCACGCTCGACTACGTCTGCCACCAGGCGGCGACGGGCAGCGTGGCGAACATCTTCTTCGTCGTGAAGGTCGCCGACGACGGCACACCGAACGGCACGGTCTACGTCGCCTACTCGGACGGCCACGACATCTTCCTCGCCGACTCCGTCGACAAGGGCACGACCTGGAGCCAGCCGGTGAAGGTGAGCCACGGCACGGGCACGACGACGAGCCTGCTCCCGTGGCTCGAGACCGGCCCGACGCCGGGCTCGGTCGGCGTCGTCTGGTACGGCACCTCGGCCAGCTCGAACGTCGACAGCGCCGACTGGAAGGTCTTCTACGCGCAGAGCTACGACGCGACCTCGCCGAACCCGACGTTCCGCCAGGTCACGGCGAGCGACCACTTCATCCACGGCAGCAACATCTCGACGGGTGGGACGCTCGGAACCGCAAACCGGAACCTGCTCGACTACTTCCAGGTCTCGTTCGACCCGAGCGGCGCGGCGGTGATCGCCTACACCGACGACCACAACGACTACGACGGGCAGACGTACGTGACGCACCAGATCGGCGGACCGGGCCTGAACCCGACCAAGTCGCCCGTGCCGTCCCCCGGACCGGCGCCGCCCGCGCAGTCGGGCCCGTTCCCGAGCGCTGCGAGCGTCGGCGGCGAGCCCGGGTCTCAGGTGACCGACTTCCGGCACGACGTGGCCGACGGGCTCCTGGTCGTCACGCCGACCGACGACCCGCTCGACATCCTGTCGACGAAGTACTCGTGCACGGGAACCGGTGCGAGCACGCAGCTCGTGACCAGTCTGAAGGTCTCGGGTTCCCTATCAGGGCTTGCGCCCGGACTCAACTGGCGTGCGAGCTTCGCCGCCAACGCTCCGGACTCGGTCCTGAGCCCGACCGGCGACTACAGCTTCGGCCTTGCGGACCGCGGCGACCAGTTCTACCTGCGCGCCTCGACCGACCCGACACAACCCTCGCAGTTCGCGTTCGGGACGGCCGTCCGGAACTCGGACGGCTCGATCAGCTACACGCGCCAGGGCACGGCGACCGGCTCCTTCGATCCGGCCACCAGCACCATCACCATGAGCGTGCCGCTGTCGAGCCTCAACCCGTTCGTCACGCACGGGTCGCCGCTCGCTCCGGGCTCGGTGCTCGTCGGACTCCGCGCGCAGAGCTTCACGTCACAGGTGAACGGCCAGCGCGACATCACCCGTGGCGGTACCCAGTACGCGATCGGGTGCGCGCCGCCGTCCGCCGATCTCTCAGTGACGAAGACCGACTCGCCCGATCCGGTGCACGTCGGTCAGAACCTCACGTACACGATCAAGGTCACGAACAACGGGCCCGATGCTGCGACCGGCGTCACCGCCACCGATCCGCTGCCGAAGAACACCGGCAACGGCACGGTCTCGACCACTCAGGGGACCTGCTCAATCTCGAAGGCGACCGTGTCGTGCAGCCTCGGGACGATCGCCAGCGGTGGAACCGTGACGATCACGATCAACGTCAAACCGAGCAGCAAGGGTCAGATCACGAACACGGTGTCGGTCTCGTCGGCGTCGCCGCCCGACCCGAACACGGCGAACAACAAGGCGACCGCGACGACGACGGTGCAGCCCTAGCGGATTGGCGCATCGACTTCGAGAGGGCCCGGCGGCGCGCCGGGCCTTCTCGCGCGGGAGAGGAACGCCGCAAGGCTGGCGAGGGCTTCGTCGAGCTGCGACGTGTCGCCCCACGCGCCGAGCACCTCGAGCTTGCCGGTCTTGCGATCGAAGCGCGGCTCCACCCGGCCGACGAGCCGGTCGCCGACGAGGATCGGCAGGACGTAGTACCCGTACTCACGCTGCGCCGGCGGGACGTACATCTCGAGGCGGTAGTGGAAGTCGAACAGCGCCTCGGCTCGGTCGCGGTCGTGCACGAGGCGGTCGAAGGGCGAGAGGAGCGTGACGCGATCGGGAACCGGCCCGTCGGCCGCGTCGGGGTGCGCGACCCACTCGCCCTTCTCGAGGCGGACGCCGAGGGCGCGGAACCGTTGCTCGCCGAAGATCCGCTCAGCCTCGCGCACGGGGACGGTCTCCGTCTTGGGATACCACCGGTCCGCGAGATCCCAGACGCGCTGGCCGGCGCGTCGCCCCACGACGGCGATCTCGCCGTGCACGTGCAGGGTCTGCAGCATCAGGCCGACATAGCGGTTCCCGTACCACCGGTGCTTCAGCTGCTCGTTGGTCGAGCGGTCCTCGAGCTCGCGTGAGAGAAGCGGCCCGCGGCGCTCGAGCTCGCGGAGGACGTAGCGGCGGAACGCGGCGTTCGTCTTCAGGAACTCTCGTCGCCACCGGTCGCGCTTGTACGTCGTCGCGCGGCGGTTCCGGCGGATGCGGGCCTGGATCAGCGGGAGCGACTCGATGGGGTAGACGAACGCGTTGAACTCGAACAGCTTCCGCTCCTTCCAGAGCAGCCGGTCGAGCTCTGCGGTGTCGAACGGCCCAAGCCGGCTCCAGAGAACGAGGTGCTGCGCCGTCGCGACGGTGGCGATCGGGTCGAGCTGGAGGAAGCCGAGCCGGCGCACGGTGTCGAGCACGCCGCACGCGGAGCCGTCGAGGAGCTGCGCGCGAACGGCGATCCGGCGCGCCTCCTCCAGCGTGACCGTTCGAGCTAGCCCGGCCAGTTGGGCTGCGGCGGCGGCGCCGGGACGGAGGTGTACGGGATCGGGCGGATCGCGCGGAACGCGCGGTCCATCAGCGTCTGGAACGGCGCTTCGAGCGCGCGGGAGACGCGAGCGTCGCCGCCGGGGGAGCGGCACGAGCGCTTCTGGAGTCGCGTGGGCATCGTCTTGGCGGCGCGGTTCCCGCGGAAGCAGTTTCCGGCACGCGACGCCGCCGAGAGCGCGAGGTCGGCCAGGCCGCTTCGCTGGACGTTGTTGCGCCGCACCGAGTTCGCCGCGGGCCGCCATGGGAGCTGTGGGCCGGGCGGCGGCGTCCCACGAGGGATCCAAAAGGGCGTCTGGAACACGGCGACCCCGAAGCGGCGGCTGCCGGTGACCGTGTTGCGGAGTACCTGGTTCGAGTTGCCGCCGGCGATCCCGATCCCGATGCCGTAGTAGCCGGCGAGCGGCGTGTTCAGCGGGACACGCG
>VAYE01000318.1 GCA_005883235.1 Actinomycetota bacterium | reverse complement strand
TTGCCGGTGCCGCGCGGGCCGGCGAAGAGGTAGGCCTGGCGCACCTGGTCGTGCTCGATCGCGTTCCGCAGCGTGCGGACGACCGGCTCCTGCCCGACCACCTCGTCGAAGTCCTGCGGGCGGTATTTCCGGTAGAGCGCGGGCACGAGCGCAGGCTACACTGCCGCTGCCCGCGGGACTGCGATCGTTCCGAACCGCGTCAGATCCGGGAGGAAGCAGCGCTAACGGCGGAGGACTGCGGTATCCTCGGCGCCGGGGCGCATAGCTCAGCGGGAGAGCGCCCGCTTCACACGCGGGAGGTCCCTGGTTCGATCCCAGGTGCGCCCATCACTCAACCAGGCGTTTCCGGCGATCAGGGCAGCGGCTGATTGCGCCGATGGTGGGGAAAATGGTGGGTGCTCCCGGGCGAGCGCCAGGACGGCCCGATTCCGGCGCCGCCCATTCGCGGCCGATCTCTTCGCGGCGGGTCTGTATGCGCTCCTCCTCTACATCGAGCCGCAGCAGTTCCTCGACGTGATCCAGGGTGGCGTAGAGGGTCTCGGTGAGGTTCCCGCCCGGCTGATCCAGCTGGTACCGATCTCCGGCCCGCTGCCAGGTCAGGGTCACGCCCTCGCGCGGGAGCACGATCCACAACGCGCCGTCCGTCAGCCGCAGGGCCTCAGCGGCGAGTTGATCGGTGGTCGTATGGTCGCGGCCCGTTTCGAGGTACTCCGGCGTCACGCCCATGCCCGCTGCCATCGTGCGGATCGCCCGCAGGGACGGCGTGCGTTCGCCCTTCTCGATCCTTGAGACGTAGGCGTAGCTGACCCCCGGCCCGCCGATCTCCCGCTGCGACAGCCCGCGCGCAACGCCCCTCGCGACCTGGCGCTGCCGCTCGGTCAGTACCGGCGGGCCAAGCGCGTGCTCTACTTGGTGGGCCATCAAGGCTCTCCTTGGTGGTCGCGGCCCGGCGGCTAGCACCGCGCGGGGCCTTGGTCTATGGCGGGCGCCGAGCCCGCCTCGTCCACAGTGACGCTCTGCTGGGCGTCGACTGTCAAGCCCAAACTGCGGGCCGGTGGCTCTACGTCGAGCGGCTGCGCGAGCCTCGCTGCGGACGGGCCTTCATCATCCCGCGGCCGACAAGGATCACCGCGCCATCGGGTTTCTTGGCCTCCGTGTACAGCGCGGCCGAGAGTGTCGCCGCGGGCGTCTTGCCCTTCATCCCGGTGACTTCGGGATCCGCGAGCGCCGCCGCGACCACCTCCTTCACCGGCATCGCCTTCCCCCGCTTCCGCAGGACCTCGATTGCCGCGGCCTTACCGGACTTCTTCGCCTTCGCGGGCATGGCTGCACCTCCGTTTGCGCGAGTCGCGTACCGGCCCGATCAGCGTCACATGGACGCTCGACCCGCCCGAAAAGTCCAGTCTTGGCATGCGGCGCTATGAAGCGCTCGCAAACCGTCAAGCGCGAATGTAGCCAGCTCTGCGCATGAAGCGGAGCAGCTGCCGGATGTAGGTACTCGCGTTCCCTCGGACGTCGAGCTCGATCCCTTCGACGGCGAGATCGCCCGGGCACGGACTTGCCTCTCTCGCTCAGGTAGACCCGCCACCAATGAGCAGCGTCATTCCTGATCCGGGTCGGAAACGCCCGCGTGATGTCCTGCCACCGCCCGGCGCGGTATGTCCAGACCTGGAGAGGGACGCCGGAGCAGCCTTCGCAGGCGAATCTGCCTTGGAAGCGAGGATCTGCGGAGAGCCACTCCGGGCGCGGGTCGCGGTTCAGCTGCTTCAACTCAAAGCCCGGATCGCCCCAGAAATGGACGCTGGCGAGGTAGCGGCGTTTCGCTCGGTCGTATCGGTAGACGCGCGACCACGTGACGTGATGGGCGCCACCCCAGGTGAGTTCCACCATCACTTCCGGCTCGCCGTCGGCGTCGAGGTCGCGCACCGTCAACGAATGCCGCTTAGTCGAGGGCGCGGTCACGGGCCAAGCGGGCTGGACGGTTGTGTTGTAGGCAGGTCGATACGGTGGCACGGGTTCGTCGACCAGTACCTGACCGCTGCGAATGATCTGGACGCGCGGGTGGGTATAGATGTAGCTGCCGGTCTGCGTGTAGTAGAGATACGCGCGCACTGGTCCGGAGCCGTCCTCCTCAGCGGCTCTCGCCGGTGCTGAAATCCTGCCCATACGGAACGCTCGCTGACGTGTGCCGAGCACTACTTTGCGTTGGTGCGGTCCCGCTACCGTCTCCGACTTTCCATCTGAGTTCGAATCCACCACGTTGAAGACGTCGTCATGCAGGTGGCCAACGATGATGTACGTGTGCAAGCCATTGCCCCACTGAACGATGTCGCCCTTCGAGAGATCGCTCTCCTTCTTGATCTCCTTCCCACCAACGCTTAGGAACGACTGAAAGTACGTGCCGGTCGGATACTGGGTGCCGCCGCTGACCAGCCAGAGGATGCAGTTCACGAACGTTCGGCACTGGCCCGCGCCGTAGCCGCCGACGGTTCTTGCGGTATTGCCGTTGTCGAGCTTCCCGGCGTCTCGGCACGCCTCTCCGCCCCAGCGACCGACGTACTTCAGAGCGGTGTCAGCAATCAGGGCGTTGTCGTAAGCCCCAGTCCGCGAAGCCGCAAGCGCCACGTCGATTCGCGGCGACGCGTGCGCAAGCATGCCGTCCGAGTATGGGACGCCCGCTGCGATGATGAACGCGATGGCCGCGAGGGCAAGCCGCACCGGGCCGTTCTAGTACAGATGACGGGCTGTGTCTAGGGGCAGCACTG
>VAYE01000118.1 GCA_005883235.1 Actinomycetota bacterium | reverse complement strand
ACTTCGACAAACTGACGTAAGATGAGCGACGTGAAGCGGCTCCAGATCATGATCGAGGAGGAGCTCGACGACCTTCTCGCGCTCGAGGCTCACCGAGAGGGCACGTCGAAGGCGGCGCTGATTCGTCGGTACGTGAGAGAGCATCTCCGCCCGAGGCCGCTGCCGCCGATCGAGCAGGACCCGTTGTGGAAGCTCGTCGGAGCAGATCCGGACGCCGAGCCGTTGGACGACATCGACGAGTTTCTCTACGGGCCGAATGCCAAGACGTGATCTTCGTCGACTCCTCTTTTTGGATTGCGATTCGCGTCGCGCGAGACGAGCGACATGAGCTGGCAGTCGACTTGCTTCGGATTCATCACGACGCGCCGCTCTTGACCTCGAACCTCGTCCGTGGGGAAACGTGGACCTTCTTGCGGCGGCGCGTCGGGCACGGCTCTGCCGTCCACTTCCTCGATCAGCTCGACGAGACGCCTCGGCTCAGCGTGCGTGTGGTTCGCGAGGAGGTGGAGGACAAGGCTTTGCGTTGGCTGCGCCGCCACGACGAGCGGCCGTATTCGTTCGTCGACGCGACGAGCTTCGCGCTGATGCGGGCGCTGAGAATCACCGACGCGCTCGCCTTCGACGGCGACTTCGCCGCCGCCGGGTTCGTCGAGCTGCAGGCGTAGAGGCGCACGTACGATCCGCGGCGATGGCGCGGGTCGCCTTGGTAACCGGAGCGAACAGCGGGATCGGCTACGCGATCGCCGAGCGGCTGCTCATGGACGGCTTCGCACTCGGCTACGCCACCCAGGACACAGGGCCCGAGTACGAGGAGCCGAAACAACGCCTCGACAAGCTCGGCACCGTCCACTGGGTCTCCGGCGACCTCGCCGACCCCAAGGTCGCCGACCGGCTCGTGGCCGAGACGATCGGCGCGTTCGGCGGGCTGGACGTCCTCGTCAACAACGCGGGCCTCACCGAGGCGAAGCCCGCGCTCGAGCTCGACGCCGACGACTTCGACCTCCTCTTCAGCGTCGACGTCCGCGGCGCCTTCCTCCTCTCGCGCGCGGCGGCGCGCCACATGAAGGGCCACGGCGGCGGCTCGATCGTGAACATCACCTCAGTCCACGAGCACATCCCGCGGCCGGGCTTCGCGCTCTACGCCTCGGCCAAGGCCGCGCTCGGGATGCTCACGAAGTCGTTCGCGCTCGAGCTCGCCGGCGACGGGATCCGCGTCAACGCCGTCGCGCCCGGCGCGATCGCGACCGAGCGGAACGTCGAGGCCGACGAGCTCGACCCCGAGATCCCGCTCGGCCGCCCCGGCCGGCCTGAGGAGGTCGCCAACCTCGTGAGCTGGCTCGTCTCGGACGAGGCGCCCTACGTCACCGGCGTGAGCTACCTGATCGACGGCGGCATGGCGATCCAGGTCGTTTCGCGACCTGCCCAATAACGTAGGCTCAGGCCATGAACCGGCTGCGCCGCATGGTCGACTGGTTCAAGCCTTCTCCGAAGACGCCGGAGGATGTCGAGGCGGCGCAGGAGGCCGCCCGCATCCGTGACGAGATGGAGACGATCCGCCTGAGCCAACGCTCGATGGCGGGAGAGAACTACCAGTCCGGCCGCGGCTTCCGTTCAGACGACAGCTAAGCCGCCTCGGCTAGGAGGGCTTGGCGGGACATCGCTTGTGCCGGCCGAAGCGCGCTGCTCGCCCCGACGCCGGCTAGCCGGCGTCGAGCTCCCTTCGCTCTCGCACGGATCTGATCAGCTCGCGAAACGAGCCGCTCGTCTCGGGTGCGATGCGCCAGACGTCGCTCGTCCCGAACAAGGAGTAGACACGGATCCGGACGAGCGGCGCGTCCGGAGTCGGCTCGTCGTCTCCGTGCTCCCGGCGATGGCCGAAGACGGTCGCGCCGCCGATGTCGATGTCCACACCCGTCGGGACGTAGAAGTCAGCGTTGCCGAAGAGGAGCAGTGCCGTGATCGTCACGACGCGTCCGCCGATCTCCGCGGTTCGCAGATCGATGTCCGCGTCCCCGAAGAAGACCGTGAGGGCTGCGAAGCGTGGCAAGCGCCAGCGTCCCTTCCGCTCGACGCTGCCGAATGCGACGCCGGTGAACCGCTTCGGCCGTCGTCTCTTCCGCGGCTGCAGCTCGGAGGAGTCGCCGGGAAGGTCAGACGTGAGCGCTTCGAGCTCCGGCCGCGTGCGCGCGTCGAAGGCCAGGTCGAGGCGATGCGCGAACTCCTCGAGAGTCAACCGGCCGTTGATCGTGTGCCGGCGCAGGACGCCGACGGTTTGCTCACGCTCGACGTCCGAGGCGCGAACGGCTGGGGTCTCGTCGCTCAGGTCAGTCGCAGTTTGTACTGCGACGGGACCTCCCTCGCAAGCGAGCCTAGACGCGCGCTCCCTCGAGATCGGCCACCGGCACCTCGTAGAGATCGGCCGACTCGACGGTGAGGCCGACCGTGGCCGTCAGCTGGCGGCGGCGCTCGACGAGCTCGAGTTCGGCTGCCTCGGCCGTCTCCTCGCTCTCCCACAGGATGATGGCCCTGGCGCGGCTGTTCTTGACGTCGTAGAGGCTGATGTAACCGGCGTAGCCGTCGTAGGAACGCAGCATCTGGACAACGGTCTCGCGCATGGTCTGGATTGCGTTCTCGCGCTTCTCAGGGTCAGCGCCAGAAAACGAGATGAGCCTTGCGTACATCGGATCTCCTTCCGATCGGGTCACCTGCGAGCCTACTCCGACCTAGCAGAGCCCGTCGTAGTAAACGGAGTGCGGGCCGAGGTACACCATCGACTCGACCCTGCCCTTCCAGACCGTGAGAACGAACCGGTGCCGGAAGTCCCAGCGCAGATGCAGATAGGTCCCGTCGCCGCAGCCAGGTACGAGCCTCTTGCCCTCCCGGTCGGCCGCGGCGCGACCGCTCATGCCGACGCGGGAACCGCGCTCGGTTACGAAACGGCGCGAGGTGGACTGGTAGTCGGAGAGCTTCCCCGTCGCGTTGTTGATCGAGTAGGCCGTGTAGCAGCCCCGGCCGCAGCGGTACTCGAGCAGGTGCCCGATGGGGCGCGTGCGGGGCGGTGCGAACTGGTTCTCGACCTTGTCGGGCTTCCCCGCCACTGCGCGAATCTGCGCTTCGGTTGTGAGGTCGATCCGGAACGGGCCAATTCGTCCGTCGGTTCGCGCTGAGGGCGAGTGCCCGCCGCATGCGCTCGTCGCAGCGGCCGCGATTGCGCAGACGACGATGGGGGCGACGTACTTCATCGAAGTGTCTATCGGAACGCGTGCGCCGGCCGTCGAGCGCTCGGTCGGGTGCGGTCCTGACCCAGGGCTAGACTCGACCTCCCGTGCCTGAGGCCTCGTTCGTCCACCTCCACGTCCATTCCGAGTACTCGATCCTCGACGGGGCGTGCCGTGTGCCCGCGCTCGCCGCCCGCGCGGCCGAGCTCGAGATGCCCGCGGTCGGGCTCACCGACCACGGCTCGCTGGCCGGCGCGGTCGAGCTCTACCGGGAGACGCAGAAGGTCGGCGTCAAGCCGCTCATCGGCTGCGAGGTGTACGTCGCCGACGACCGGCGCGCGCAGACGAAGGGCTACGCGCACCTCACGCTCCTGGCCGAGTCGAACGCCGGCTACGGGAACCTGATCAAGCTCGCCTCGGCCGGCTATCTCGAGGGCTACTACTACAAGCCGCGCGTCGACTGGGAGCTCCTCGAGCGGCATGCGCAGGGGATCGTCGCGCTCTCGGGCTGCCTCTCGGGACGGGTCGCGAAGGCCTTCGAGGAGAGCCGGCCCGCCGACGCCGCGGCCGACCTCGACCGGCTCGTCCAGATCTTCGGCCGCGACTCCGTGTACGTGGAGATGCAGAACGCCGGGCTCGACGTGCAGCAGCGCATCAACCCGCTGCTCGCCGACCTCGCGCGCGGAACCGGGCTCCCGCTCGTCGCGACCGGCGACGTCCACTACCTCATGCACGAGGACGCGCGCGCGCACGAGGCGCTGCTCTGCATCCAGTCGGGCGACTCGCTCAAGAACCCGAACCGGTGGCGGTTCGACACCGACCAGTTCTTCTTCAAGTCGCCGGCCGAGATGGCCGCCGACTTCCCGGGTCACGAGGAGGCGCTGCGGCGCACGCTCGAGATCGCCGAGCGCTGCACGGTGACGATGGAGCTCGGGCGGATCCTGCTGCCGGAGTTCCCGACCCCCGACGGACGCGACGCGTTCGAGTACCTCGTCGAGCTCTGCGAGAAAGGCCTGCAAAGGCGCTACGACAGCGTGACGCCTGAGCTTCAGGAGCGACTGCGCTTCGAGCTCAAGACGATCAAGGAGATGGGGTTCGCGGACTACTTCCTGATCGTGTGGGACTTCATCCGCTTCGCCAAGCAGAACGGGATCTCGGTCGGCCCGGGCCGCGGCTCCTCGGCGGGGAGTCTCGCCGCGTACTGCCTCGAGATCACCGACGTCGAGCCGATCGGCTACGGGCTGCTCTTCGAGCGCTTCCTCAACCCGGGCCGAAAGGACCTGCCCGACATGGACATCGACTTCTCGGTCGCCGGGCGGGATCGCGTCATCAACTACGTCGCGGACAAGTACGGGCGCGACC
>VAYE01000117.1 GCA_005883235.1 Actinomycetota bacterium | reverse complement strand
GACGCGGTACTTCGGGCCTCGTCTCCCAGGGATCTCGTAGGCGAGGAAGATGCGCCGCGCGAAGGGCGCTGCGAGCCGGTTCGCCAGCCCGAGGCGCGCATCCGCCTCGGTCAGCGCCGCAGGAATGCGCCACCGCCTCGCCGCGGCGACCATCGGCCCGGCGACGTGCCCGCCCGCGCCGAGGACGACGTGCGGCGAGCGCTTCCGGAGGATCCGGCCGCAGGCGAGCGGCGCTCGGGCGGCGAGGAGAAGAGAGCGAAGGAGGGCCGGGCTCGGGCGCCGTGGAAAGCCGGAGACGCGAAAGGTGTCGAGCTCGTAGCCCGCCTCAGGAACCAGCTGCTTTTCGACGCGATCCGGCGACCCGGCGAACGTCACGCTCACGCCGCGTGCTCGGAGCGCCTCGGCGACCGCGAGCGCCGGCAGCACGTGTCCGGCCGTCCCGCCGGCCGCGATCAGGCACCGCAGCTCGTCTCGATCTTGCATGACCACCGGCGATGTTAAGGAGCACACCCACCGACGCGAGCTGGACGACGAGGCTCGAGCCGCCGTACGAGACGAACGGAAGCGGGATTCCGGTCAGCGGCGCGAGCCCGAGAACGGCCGCGAGGTTGATCACCGCCTGGCCGCAGACGAGGGTGACGATGCCTGCGGCGAGCCGCTTCCCGAAGGGGTCGCGCGAGACGAGCGCGATCCGCAGGCCGGCGTAGGCGAAGACCGCGTAGGCGAGGATGAGCGCAGTCGCCCCGACGAGCCCGAGCTCCTCGCCGATGACCGCGAAGATCATGTCCGTGTGCGCCTCGGGCAGGTAGTTGACCTTCTGGATCCCCTGACCCAGGCCGTCGCCGAAGATTCCCCCGGAGCCGAGTCCGATCATGGCCTGGACGGTCTGGAAGCCGGCGCCCTGGGCGTCGTGCCAGGGATGGAGGAAGCTGAAGACGCGTGCGCGCCGGTACGGCTCGATCCAGATTGCGGCGAGCCCGAGGGCGAACGCGAGGCCGACCGCGCCGCCAAGCGTCCGCGGCGGCGTACCCGCGACGAGCAGGACCGCCGTGAGCATGACCACGATCGCGATCGCCGTGCCGAGGTCGGGCTCGAGCAGGATGAGGGCGCAGAAGAGCCCGGTCAGCAGGCCGATCGGGCGCAGGAGCTCGCGGAGCGTCTGCGGCGCGCGCCGCCGGGCGAGGTAGGCGGCGGCCCAGACGGCGAGCGCGAGCTTGGCGAGCTCCGAAGGCTGGAAGGCGGCCGGGCCGAACGAGATCCAGCGGCGCGCGCCGTTCACCTGCGTTCCGGCGACGAGGACGAAGATGCAGAGGACGAGGCTGGAGAGGACCAGGCCCGGGGCGAGTCCCTTCAGCTTCCGGTAGTCGAGGCGAGACGCCCCGATCAGGAGCACGACGCCGAGGAGCGCGTACGCCGCCTGCCGTTTGAGATACGAGCTCGGGTCGCCGTTTCCGAGTGCGGCCGCGGCGGACGTGGCGCTGTAGACCATGACGAGCCCGAACGCGACGAGCCCAAGCGTGACCAGCACCAGCAACCGCGACTCGAGCTCCCCTTTTCGCATTCATGACAGGTTCTCCACGAGGCGCCGGAACTCCTCGCCGCGGCGCTCGAAGTTCTCGAACTGGTCGTAGCTCGCGCACGCCGGCGAGAGCAGCACGACCTCGCCCCGCTCGGCCGCGGCGGCGGCGGCCTGGACCGCGCCCGCGAGATCGCCGCTCCGCTCGTACGGCACACCGGCGGCGTCCAACGCGCGTGCAAGCTCGTCCGCCGCCTGGCCGACGAGGTAGGCGCGGCGGACCCTCGGCGCGACGTCGCGCGCGAACGCGCCGAAGTCCTCGCCCTTGAGCGACCCACCGAGGATGAGGTGCAGGGGCGCGTCGAACGCAGCCGCGCCCCGGCGGGCCGCGGCCGTGTTCGTCGCCTTCGAGTCGTTGACGTACCGGACGCCGCGGAGCTCGCGCACGGGCTCGAGCCGGTGCGGAACGCCGGGAAACGTCCGGAGCCCTTCCGCGATCGCCTCGTCGTCGACGCCGGCCGCGCGCGCCGCCGCGGTCGCGGCCGCGGCGTTCTCGCGGTTGTGCGCCCCCGGGATTCGCGGCTCGGCCGGCAGCGGGTCGTCGGCGGCGAACTCGATCCCCGGCAGACCGAGCCCGCGCGGGACGACGGCGAGGTCGGCGCGCTCGAAGATGCGCAGCTTCGCGTCGCGGTAGGCGTCGAAGGCGCCGTGGCGGTCGAGATGGTCTGGCTCGAGGTTCAGGAGGACGGCGACGCGGCAGCCCAGCTCGTGGATGTCCTCGAGCTGGAAGGACGACAGCTCGCAGACGACCCAGTCGGCTCGGCGCGCCGCGGTGAGCGGCGAGCCCACGTTCCCGGCGACCACGACGTCACGCCCCGCGGCGCGGAAGATCGCGCCGAGGAGCTCGCTCGTCGTCGTCTTCCCGTTCGTCCCCGTAATGCCGAGCAGCACGGGCTCGTCCAGGAGACGGTAGCCGAGCTCGACCTCGCTCCAGACCGGGACCGCGCGCCCGCGAGCCGCGACGACGAGCGGGTTCTCGCCCGGCACGCCGGGGCTCTTCACGACGAGCCCGACGCTCTCGAGCAGGGAAAGGTCGCCGTCGTTCCCGAGCTTGCGGTCGACGCGAACGACCTCGACGCCCTGCGCCTCCAGGGCGTCTGCGGCCGCTGTGCCTGACCGAGCCATGCCGACGACGAGGACCCGCTGCGGGAGCTCCACGGCTCAGATCCGGAAGTAGTAGCGGTAGTACAGCGCGAACGCGGTCGCGCACAGGATCCCGGTCAGGATCCAGAAGCGCACCATGATCTTCGTTTCCGACCACGCCTTCATCTCGAAGTGGTGGTGGATCGGCGTCATCAGGAAGAGGCGGCGGCCCAGGTACTTGAACGTGAAGACCTGGATGATCACGGACAGCGCCTCGATCACGAAGATCCCGCCGATCAGGAGGAGCAGGAACTCGGTCTTCGTCATGATCGCGAACCCGGCCAGGGCTCCGCCTATCGCCATGGCCCCGGTGTCGCCCATGAAGACCTCCGCGGGAAAGGCGTTGTACCAGAGGAAGCCGACCGCGCCTCCGACGAGCGCCGCGCCCAGTATCGCGAGGTCGAGCTTCGTGTCGGTGCGGTGTCCCGGCGGCCCGGAGCGGATGTACTTGATCACGTTCATCGCCATGAACGTGAAGAGGGCGATGATCCCGGTTCCCGCGGCGAGGCCGTCGAGCCCGTCGGTCAGGTTCACGCCGTTCGCGGCCCCGGCGATGATGAAGAAGAGGAAGACGTACCAGCCCCACGAGAGCTGGAGGTTCCAGTCGACGACCGGGATCCGGATCCACGTCGGCAGGTGCTGGTGGCGCGCCGCGAAGGCGACGCCGACCGTGATCAGGGCGAGCAAGATGAGCTTCCAGCGCGCGTTGAGGCCGAGCGAGCGCTTGTGCGTCAGCTTGATGAAGTCGTCGAGGAAGCCGATCGCGCCGCAGGCGAGGGTGACGAACAGCACCGTCAGCGCCGGCACCTTGTACTTGCTCACCGCGAGGAACGCGATCGAGGCGGTCACGAGGATGAGCAGCCCGCCCATCACCGGCGTCCCCTGCTTGTCGACGTGGTGCTCGGGCCCCTCCTCGCGGATGGGCTGCCCGAACTCGTTGCGGCGCAGGAACTCGATGAACTTCGGCCCGACGATGATCGAGATGACCATCGAGACAATGGCCGCTATGAGCACCCGAGTCAGGCCGCGACTCCTGCCAGTGCGTCGGCGACCGCCTCGAGACCCATCGCGCGCGATCCCTTGACGAGGACGCAGTCTCCCGGCTCCACGATCTCTCGCACCGCTTCGAGCCCTTCCTCGAGCGTCGCCGCCCAGCGCACGATCTCCACGCCTTCGGCGCCCTCGACGTAGCCACGCGCCAGCGGCCCGACCGCGACGAGCGCCTGCACGCCGAGCTCTGCGGCCGCGGCGCCGGCCTCGCGGTGGTAGCGCGGCGCGTCCGGACCGAGCTCGGCCATGTCCCCGAGGATCGCGACTCGTCTTCGCCCGGCGGCGCGATCCGCGAGCACCGAGAGCGCGGCCCGCATCGACACCGGGTTCGCGTTGTAGCAGTCGTTGATCAGGAGCCCGCCGCCCGGGAGCGGGACCTCGTCTCCGCGCCAGCGGGAGAAGGAGACCTCGACCCGCGAGGGCCGCTCGAGCCCGAGGGCGTCGAGCACCGCGAGCGCGGCGGCCGCATTCGCCGCCTGGTGGCGCGCCGTGAAGCCGAAGGTGACTCCGCCGAGAAGCGTCCGGCCGTTCTCGACGAGGGCGTCCTCGGGCGGATCGAGTCTCACCACGCGGAGGTCGCTGCGCCGGACGGGGAAGTCCCGGGGCACGATCGCCGTGCCGCCGGGCGGAAGCGCGTCGACGAGCTCTCCCTTCGCCCGCTCGACTCCCTCGAGGTCGCCGACAAGCTCCAGGTGGACGGGGCCCACGTTCGTCACGACCCCGATGTCGGGCCGCGCGATCGCGGCGAGGTCGGCGATCTGGCCGAAGCCGCGCATCGCCAGCTCGAGGATGCAGACCTCCGTGTCAGGCTCGAGCCGGCAGAGCGTCAGCGGGACGCCCAGCTCGTTGTTGAAGCTCGCCTCCGCCGCAACCGTGCGCGCCTGAGGCTCGCAGAGCGCGGCGAGGATGTCCTTCGTCCCCGTCTTCCCCATCGAGCCCGTGATCCCGACGATGCAGGCGCCGCTCCGCTCCCGGACGGCCGCGCCGAGCGCAGCCATGGCCGCGAAGGGCTCGTCCGGGACGAGCATGGCGGCCGCGCCGCGGGCGCGTGCGTCCTCGAGGAACTCCACCCCGCGGCCGATCGCGACGAAGAGGTCGCCGGGCTCGACGAGGCGCGAGTCGATCTTGACGCCGGTGATCTCCTGCGCCCCGGTCGCGGCATCGAGGCGACCCGCCGGGATCTCGGAAAGCGGAAGCGGGATCATGCCGCCGCCTGGATCCGCCGCAGCGCCTCGCGCGCCACGTCGCGGTCGTCGAAGGGCAGCTTGCGGCCGGCGACCTCCTGGGCAGGCTCGGCGCCTCGGCCGGCGATCAGCACGACGTCCCCGTCGCGCGCCGCCTCGATCGCGCGCGCGATCGCCTCCCGCCGGTCGGGCTCGACCTCGACCTCGCCGCAAAGGACACGGCCGCGCGCAAGCTCCCGTGCCGCCCGCAGGGCGTTCTCGAGCGAGTCGGGGGTGTGCGAGTAGTCGACGATCACCTCGAAGGGCTGGCCTTCGTCGACCGGCTCGAACCGGCCCGGGACTCCGCGCACCGCCTCGAGGCCGTGCGCCACGGCGCCTGACTCGATGCCGAGGAGCCGCGCCGCAGCGACCGCCCCGAGCGCGTTCTCGACGTTGAAGCGGCCGCGCAGCTTGAGCTCGATCCCCTCGAGGGCGTCGGGCCGGATCTCCGCATCGCCGTCGAGCCCGAACGTGAGTGCGTCCGGCCGCTCGGCGGCGAGCTTGCGTCCCCACGGATCGCCGACGTTGATCGCGGCCGGCGGCCGCTCGACCTCGGCGAAGAGCCGCCGCTTCGCTTCGTAGTAGCGCTCCATCGTGCCGTGGAAGTCCAGGTGCTCCGGGGTCAGGTTCGTGAAGACGAGCGCGGCGAAGCGGACGCCGTCCAGCCGCCGGAGCTCCGACGCGTGCGACGAGGCCTCCATGGCGCAGCTCCGGTCGCCGGCGTCCAGCATCTCGCGGAAGGTGCGCTGGAGGTCGATCGCCTCCGGCGTGGTGCGCACGACCGGCCGGCGCTCGCCGCCGACGCGCGACTCGATCGTGCCGAGGAGGCCGGGACGGCGGCCCGCTGCGGCGAGGATCGCGTAGAGGAGGAAGGCGGTCGTCGTCTTCCCGTTCGTCCCGGTGACGCCGACGACCTCGAGCTCGTGGGTCGGGTGCCCGAAGAAAACATCGGCTGCGACGGCCATGGCTGCGCGGCTGTCGGCGACGACGATCTGCGGCATCTGGACGTCGAGCGGCCGTTCGACGACGATAGCCGTCGCGCCGGCCTCGACCGCCCGCGGCGCGAGCTCGTGCCCGTCGACGTTCGCGCCGCGCACGCAGAAGAAGAGGGCGCCGGGCGCCGTCGCGCGTGTGTCGTAGGCCAGATCGGCGACTTCGACCGGAGCGCGACCGACGACATCCTGCGGCGCGAGCGCTGCGATGACGCGCTCGAGGTCCATCGCCGGGCGAGTCTACCTCCGAGGTCGGCCTACGGGCCGGCGGCGTACGTGGTGGCGGTGACGTTCGTGGGCCCGTCCGGCGGGACCCCCATGTACTGCAGGTCGAAACGTGCGATCTGCTGGAATGCCGGCGCGGCGATCGTGCCGCCCCAGATCGCGCTGTGCGGCTCGTCCACCATCACCAGGACGACGAGCCGCGGTCGCGAGGCAGGGACGAAGCCGACGAACGAGGCCACGTAGCGATTCGAGTAGCCGCCGTGCGCATCCGGCTTCTGGGCGGTGCCGGTCTTGCCGGCCACTCGGTAGCCGGGGATCGCCGCGGACGTGCCCGTGCCGCTCGTGACGACGCCTCTCAGCATCGTCGAGAGCTGAGCCGCCACGGTCCGGGACACGATGCGCCTGTGGACGAGCCGCGCCCGCACCGCGAGGTGCGGCCGCACCCACACGCCACGGTTCGCGATCGCCGCATACGCCGAGGCCATCTGGATCGGGGTGACCGCGATGCCCTGGCCGATCGGGACGTTCCCGATCGTCGAGCCCGACCAGTACGACGGCAGGATGCCGGCGCTCTCGCCTGGATAGTCGATGCCGGTCGGCCGCCCGAAGCCGAAGCGCTTGATCCAGGAGATGAGCCGCTCCTGGCCGAGCATCTCGGCGAGCGTGATCGCGCCGATGTTCGACGAGCGAGAGAGGATCTGCGCCACGGTCATCCGCTCGGTGCCGCGCAGCTCGGCGTCGTGGACGACGCGGTCGGCGACGTGGATCGAGTACGGGAGCGTGTAGGCGGACGAGGGGCTGACGAGACCCTCGGAGAGTGCGCCCGCGACCGTGACGAGCTTGAAGGTCGAGCCGGGCTCGTACGTGTCGACGACGGACCTGTTCGTCTGGAATGCGGCGGGCACGTTCGCGAACTGATTCGCGTCGTAGCCGGGCTCGACGGCCATCGCGAGGATCCCGCCGGTGCGGGGGTCGAGGACGATCGCGGTCGCGCTCTTCGCACCCGAG
>VAYE01000116.1 GCA_005883235.1 Actinomycetota bacterium | reverse complement strand
TACTCCGGGCTCGTCCTCAACGAGGAGGGCTACCGGCGGCTCGCCGCGACCCCGCTCGACCGAGTGAACTGCACCCTCGCTGCGACGGAGACCTTCAACCGCCGCAACGGCAACGCCTCGCTCGACGAGGCGCTCGCGCGCGTGCTCGCGATCCTGGAGCGCTCGGAGCGGCCGACGACGGTGACGATCTCGGTCGCATTCGGCTGCCCCTTCGAGGGGACGGTCGATCCCGGCGTCGTGGCCGAGCTGGCCTCGCGCCTGAACGCAGCGGCGGACGAGGTCGTCCTGGCCGACACGATCGGCGTCGCGACGCCTGGTCAGGTGCGCTTGCTCGTCGAGCGGGCCCGGCCGGCCGGGGTCCACCTGCACAACACGCGGAACACCGGCTTCGCGAACGCGTATGCGGCGTTCGAGGTCGGCGTGCGGCTCTTCGACGCCTCCGTCGGCGGGCTCGGCGGCTGCCCGTTCGCCCCGCGCGCGACCGGCAACGTCGCGACCGAGGACCTCGTCTACCTCCTCGAGGGCGACGGCGTCGAGACGGGGATCGACCTCGACGAGCTCGTCCGGGTCTCCGAGTGGCTGGAGCGCCTCCTCGGCCGCGAGCTTCCAGGCCAGGTCTACCGAGCCGGCCCGTTCCCGAGCCGGACCGCCCCGGCCGCCGACAGCGCCGCCACCTCCTCCTCGGTGTAGCCGGCCTCGGCGAGCACCTCGGCCGTGTGCGCGCCGAGCGCGGGCGCCGGCCGTCGGTGGAGCACCCGCTCGCCGTCGACCGAGATCGGCGGCGCGACCGTCGTGTACGGCCCGAGATCCTGGAGGAGACCGAGGGCCGCCGTCTGCTCGTGCCGCGCCACCTCGCCGACGTCCTGGACGGGCGCGGCCGGCACTCCGGCCTCACCGAGGCGCTCGACCCACGCCGCCCGCGACTCGGCCGCGAACCGCGCCGCGAGCAGCGAGACGAGCTCCTCGCGGTGCGCGACGCGGGACCGGTTCGTCGCGAACCGCTCGTCCCGCGGCAGCTCAGGAAGGTCGAGCGCGACGCAGAGCGCGGCGAACAGCCGGTCGTTCGCGGCCGCGACCATGAGCTCGCCGTCCGCCGCGGCGAAGGTCTGGTACGGGACGATGGCCGGATAGGCGGTGCCGTGCCGCCCCGGAACCTCGCCGGTCGCGAGGTAGCCGGTCAGGTGATAGGGGAGGAGGCCGACCGCGGTCTCGTACAGCGAGACCTCGACGACGCGCCCGCGGCCGGTCGCGTCCCGCTCGCGCAGGGCCGCCAGGATGCCGAGCGCGACCCAGAGGCCCGTGCCCTGGTCGACGAGCGACGCGCCCGTCCGGACGCCCGGCCGGTCCGGCTCCCCCGTCACGCTCACGATCCCGGCGAAGGCCTGCATGAGCGGGTCGTAGCCCGGCCGCTCGCGCAGCGGCCCGCGATTCCCGTAGGAGCCGATCGAGCAGTACACGAGCCGCCGGTTGCGAGCGCGGAGCACGTCCGGCCCGAGGCCGCGCCGCTCGGCCACCCCGGGGCGAAGCGACTGCACGAAGACGTCCGCCCGGTCGGCCAGCCGTAGGAGCGCCTCGAGACCGTCCGGGTGCGTGAGGTCGAGGGCGAGCGAGCGCTTGCCCGCGTTCGCGCAGAGGAACATGACGCCGTCGCCGTGCCACGACGGCCACCACTGCCGCGTCTCGTCGCCGGCGTCGGGGCGCTCGACCTTGACGACCTCGGCGCCGAGCGCGGCGAGGATCTCGGTGCAGTACGGGCCGGCGAGGGAGGAGGTGACGTCCAGCACTCGGAGGCCCTCGAGGGGCACGAAGCTCATCCGGCGATCGTACGGCTGCACGTACATCGCTTCCGTATGAAAAGCTTTGGAGGCCGTGAGCCGGCCGCCGGAGCCGGGGTCTTTGAGCATCGACGTCCTCGAAGGGCTCGAGCGCGTCGGCGTGCCGTCGTACCTCGCCGACCGCGACGGGCGCATCCGGTGGCTCAACGAGGAGGCGCTCTCGCTCTTCGGCGACGCGCGCGGCCGGCTGCTCTCGTCGCTCGCGGCGCCCGACCACGCGCAGCGCTCACGCGAGCAGCTGGCGAAGAAGGTGGTCGGCGGAGCCCGGCGGACCGACTTCCGGATCGACGCTATCGGCCGGAACGGCAAGCGCACGACGTGGTGCATCAGCTCGGTTCCCGTCCGGCGCGGCTGTGACGTGGTGGGCGTGTTCGGCGTCGCCCGACCGTGCGGGGAAACCGCGCGCACGCGCGCGGAAGGCGCCGCCGCGGGGTCCGCGCTCACACCGCGGCAGCGCGAGGTGCTGGCGCTTCTGGCCGAAGGGACCTCGACGACGCAGATCGCGGCGACGCTCGGCTTGGCCGAGGAGACGGTGCGGAACCACATCCGCCAGCTCCTGCGCCGGCTCGGCGTGCACACCCGGCTCGCGGCCGTCGCGCACGCGCGGCGTGAAGGGCTGATCTAACCCGCGCTTGACCCGGCGGGGTCAAGCCGGATGCCCGTCGCCCGGTCAGAGTGTGAAGCGGGCTGCGTACGGCGACTCCGGTACCGACAGCCGTTCGCCGTAGCCGGACTGCTTTCCGCCGGCGCCGCCCGGGGAGCCGCAGTCTCCCGGCGGTCGCAGCCCCTCGCTACGAACAGCCCCTCTACCAGCAGCTCCCCGAGCCGACGAGCTTCGGGCCCGCGTCTTGGTGGATGAAGAGCGGCCTCGACGTCGGGTACTCCTGACCCGTGGTCGGATCCGTGAGCATCGTGTCGCCGGTCGCGATCACCACGCAGCCGCGGGCGTCGACCGCGTTCGTGAAGAAGTCGCCGAGGCGGCGATCCTTCCCGGTCGCGACGCTGCGGCGTCCCGCGATCCCAGGTCCTGCCGCCGTCGGCCGACGAGAACAGCGCGTCGTTCGCGAGGTCGATCCCGGTGTCGTAGATCCGTCCGCTCGCGTCGGCGGTCAGGTCGGGGTCGCTGAAGCCGGTGTTGATCGCCGGGCTCGAGGGCCACGGGCTGCCGAGGTAGCGGTCGCGGAACCAGTTCGCGCCGCCGTCGGTCGACGGCCAGACGTTCACCTGGTTGCAGTAGTTCGTGACGAAGCTGAAGTCGCCCCAGGGCGACGTGATCAGTCCGTTCCGGTACAGGTGCGTCGTCCCCTCGTGCGAGGTGTAGACGAGCGTGCCGTGCAGCGGACCCGACAGCACCTCCGGCTCGCCGCCCGCGAGCGCCTGGTCGACGTAGACGGGCGGACGTAGTGGACGCCGGTCGCGGCCGCCGTCCCGGATCCGGGTGCCGCCACGACGAGGGTCGCAGCCAGGCGAAGGCCGCGGCTGCGGCGCGCAGAGAACCTCTCCTCGTTCCTCCCAGTCGAGTACTCCGGGTTGCAACGGCGGAGGGGTCGCGCGGATACGGTGCGGTGGTGAACCGCCTCGCCGCCGAGACCAGCCCGTACCTGCTCCAGCACGCCGAGAATCCCGTCGACTGGTACGCGTGGGGGGAGGAGGGACTGGAGCGCGCGCGGGCCGAGGACAAGCCGATCCTGCTCTCGATCGGCTACGCCGCCTGCCACTGGTGCCACGTGATGGAGCACGAGTCGTTCGAGGACCCGGCGACCGCCGAGCTCATGAACGAGCGCTTCGTGAACGTGAAGGTCGACCGCGAGGAGCGGCCCGATCTCGACGCGATCTACATGGACGCTGTCGTCGCGCTCACCGGCCACGGCGGCTGGCCGATGACCGTCTTCCTCACGCCCGAGGGCGAGCCGTTCTTCGGCGGGACGTACTACCCGCCCGAGCCGCGCCACGGGCTGCCGAGCTTCAGGCAGGTGCTCGAGGCCGTCTCGGACGCGTACCGGGAGCGGCGGGGCGACGTGACGCGCCAGGCGTCGGCGCTCGTCGACGCGATTCGCGTCTCGGGGCAGACCGAGCCGTCGCGGGAGCCGCTCACCTCGGGGATCCTCGCGGAGGCGGTGCGCGCCCTACGCGGGCAGCTCGACCCGGAGTGGGGCGGCTTCGGCGGCGCGCCGAAGTTCCCGCCCGCATCGGCGCTCGAGTTCCTCCTGCGCCGGGACGAGCTCGACCCGGTGCGGAAGACCCTCGACGGCATGGCCGCGGGAGGCATGTACGACCTCGTCGGCGGCGGCTTCCACCGCTACTCCGTCGACCGGCGGTGGCTCGTCCCGCACTTCGAGAAGATGCTCTACGACAACGCGCTCCTCCCGCCCGTCTACCTCCACGCCTGGGTGGTCACCGGCGAGGAGCGCTACCGCCGCGTCGCCGAGCAGACGCTCGAGTACGTGCTGCGCGAGCTGCGGCTGCCGGAGGGGCAGCTTGCCTCGGCGCAGGACGCGGACACGGAGGGCGTCGAGGGCCTGACCTTCACGTGGGCGCCCGGCGAGGGAGCGCCGGAGGAGCTCCTCCAGCCGTTCGAGCACGGGCGCTTCGTCCTACGTGGGGAGCTCGACGAGGAGACGCGCGCCCGGCTCTTCGAGCTCCGCGAGGAGCGGCCGAAGCCCCTCCGCGACGACAAGGCGGTCGCGTCCTGGAACGGCATGGCCGTCGCGGCGCTGGCCGAGACGGGGCGAAGGCTCGAGCGCGGCGACTTCGTCGCGGCCGCGGTCGATGCCGCCGAGTTCCTGCTCGGTCCGCTCTCCGGCGACGACGGGCGCCTCTTCCGAACCCACCGCGCCGGCCGCTCGAAGGGAACCGGCTACCTCGAGGACTACGCCCACGTCGCGAACGGGCTCTACGAGCTGCACGTGGCGACCGGCGAGGCGCGGTGGCTCCTCGAGGCGCACCGGCTCGCGGTGCTCGCCGTCGACCTCTTCGCCGACGAGGAGCGCGGCGGCTTCTTCCTCGCGCCGGCGCACGGCGAGCCGCTCGTCGCGCGGACGAAGGACCTCGACGACCACCCGACGCCGTCGGGGAACTCGATGCTCGCCTACGTCCTGCTCCGCCTGGCGCGGATCTACGGCGACGACGAGCTCGAGCGGCGGGCGGTCGGCGTCTTCCGCCTCGTGCGCGACGCGCTCGGCCGCGCGCCGACCGCCTTCGGTTGGCTGCTCTGCGCTCTCGACCTGCACTTCTCGCCGCCGAGGGAGATCGCGATCCCGCCTGCCAGGCCCCCGTGACGGAACCGGAGGAACTCGTCACGAAGACGTGACAGTCGCGGCGCCCGCGGGCCGCGACGATCCAGGCGTGGCGATGACGAGAGAGCAGATCGTCGAGCTCGCGCGGGTCGACGTCGAGAGAAGCCGATCGAATCGATCGGATCTACGGGTGGCGGGTCGAGCGAGCAGGTGGGGAGGTGGCAGGGCGTCATCGCGGCAATCGGCCTCGCCGGCTCTCTCGCCGCAGTGATTTACCAGCGTGCACAGCTCGAACGACTCTCGGAGGACTACCTGCAGAGCCTCGTGCTGCGTCGTTCGTCGCGCTGCTTCCGGCGTTCTCGGACGGCATCAAGCTCGTCAGGAGGATCTCGTCGGGCTACTGACGCTCGCTCGGTAGCGGCGTAGACTCACGCCATGGACGAGCGGCTCGAGCGGACGGCC
>VAYE01000115.1 GCA_005883235.1 Actinomycetota bacterium | reverse complement strand
ACGATGATCAGCGAGCCCTGGATGACCTGGGCCCAGTTCTGGTCGACGCCCTTCAGCACGAGGATCGTCTTCACGAGCGTGAGCACGAACGCCGCCGCGATCGGCCCGATCAGGCCGCCCTTGCCGCCGACGAGGGCGACGCCGCCCAGCACCGCCGCCGCCACGGAGTTCAGCGTGTAGTACTGGCCGGAGAGGGCGTCGCCGATCCCGGACGTGGCCGTAAGGGCGAGCCCCGCGAAACCGGCGAAGAGCCCGCCGAGCGCGTAGGCGAAGATGCGCGTCCTCGTAACGCCGACGCCGGAGAGGTAGGCGGCGCCACGGTTGCTGCCGACCGAGTAGAGCGCGAGCCCCGGCCGCGCCCAGCGGAGCGGCACCCAGAAGAGCCCGAACGTGAGCAGCAGAATCACGAGGCCGCTCGGGAGCCACTGCGAGAACCAGTGACCGGTTCCGAGCTGGAGGTATGCGAGCGGCGCCGAGCCGCCGGGAATCGGCTGGATCTGGAGCGCGAGGCCGGCCCAGACGAAGAGCATGGCGAGCGTCACCACGATGTCCGGGATGCGGGAGACCGTGATCACCCCGCCCGTGAACGCGCCGGCGGCGGCGGCCCCGAGGGCGAGCAGGCCGGCGAAGAGCAGGGCGTCGCGGAGGCTCATGTGCGCCATGTACTTCGCGGAGACCACGTTGACGAGGCTCATCAGCGAGCCCACCGAGAGGTCGATCCCGCCCGAGATGATCACGGTCGCCTGCGCCATCGCCGCGAAGGCGAGCGGCAGAGCGTCGATCGCAAGCGACTGGACGTCGAACGAGCCCCATCTCGGCGGGACCGAGTGCCAGTAGACGGCCAGCACGACCAACAGGACGTAGGCGCCGGCGGTCCAGCCGTGCCGGCGCGCGATCCGGCCGGCGTGCAAGCCTCCGCGCTCGGGACCGGCGGTCGCCTCCGCGCTCGTCACGCCGCCGCGACCTCCTCGGCGAGGCCGTGCATCGCGCGGAGGAGCGAAGCCTCGTCGGCGGCGGGCCCCACCAGCTCCGCGGTGAGATGACCGCCGAAGAGCGTGACGACACGGTCGCAGATGAGCGGCAGCTCGGCCAGCTCGCTCGAGAAGAAGAGAATTGCGGCCCCGTCGTCCGCCAGCCGGCGGAGGAGCCCGTAGATCTGGCGCTTCGTCCCCACGTCGATTCCGCGCGTGGGGTCGAAGCAGAGCAGCGTCTGAAAGCCCGAGGCAAGCCAGCGGGCGATCGTCACCTTCTGCTGGTTACCGCCCGAGAGCCGGCGCACCTGGCGCTGCGCCCGCGTGTCGATCCCCAGGGCGTCGATCGCCTCGCGGACGCGGCGCCCCTCCCCGCGCATGTTGATCGGGCCCCAGCGGGCCGGGCGGTTGTAGCGCGGCGCGGCGATGTTCTCGCGCACGGAGCGCTGTGGGAGCAGGGCGAGCAATCTGTCCGCAGGGACGAGTACGGCTCCCGCGCGGATCGCGTCGTACGGATGCCGCGCCTTGAGCTGTCGCCCGGCGACGCGGATCTCTCCGCCGCTCGGCCGCAGCTGGCCGGAGAGGGCCGCGAACAGGTCGTTCTGGCCCTGGCCCTCGAGCGCGGCGACTCCGAGCACCTCGCCGGGACGCAAGGCGAACGAGACACCGTCCACGGCGCCGACGCGGAGGTCGACGACCTCGAGCGCGGGACGGTCGCCCGCGCCCGCCGCCGCTCGCTCGCGCGGATGCGGCGCAGCCTCCTCCTCTTCGAGCTCCGCCGCGCGGGCCTCCGCCTTCGCCGCCTCGGGCCCCAGCATGTACTCGACGATTCGCTCCTCGCCGCCCTTCTGCGGCTCGAGCGTCCCGACGTGCCGGCCGTCGCGCAGCACCGTCGCCCGATCGCAGCTTGCGATCACCTCGGCCAAGCGGTGCGTGATGAAGAGCACTGACCGGCCGCGCTCACGCCAGTCGCGCATGACGGCGAACACGCGCTCGGCAAGATCGGACGGCAGCGCCGCGGTGATCTCGTCGAGCAGGAGCAGTTGCGGATCGCGCGTGAGGGCGCGCGCCAGATCGAGCATGCGGAGCATCGGCAGCGCCACGTCTCCCGCCTGCTCCGAGAGGTCGACGTCGAGCTCCATCGCCCGCATCCGTTCGCGGACGGCATCGACCGAGGCATGCGTCAGGCGGAGGTTCTGGGCCACGGTCAGGTCCGGCACGAGCGCCGGGTCCTGGAACACGGGCGCGAGGCCGATGCGCGCCGCGGCCGCCGGGGAGGCGACCTGCACCTCTCGTCCGCCGACTCGGATCGTGCCGCTGTCCTGCCGGATAGCGCTTCGAGACGTCCCGTGCCTCCAGCAGGCTCACGCGTCGCTCCCGTCCACTTCGACGAGAAAGGGGCGCCCGAGGACGCCCCTTTCTGTTCTCGCTTCGAGCTCTACGGCCCCTTGCAGGCGAAGAGCTGCGCCTTGGTGTACGTCGTCCACGGCTTGACCTGCAGCCGCGCACTGTACGTCGGTGGCCGGCTCCGCGAGTAGTTCGCCTTGATCTCCCTCTTGCCGAACCCCGTGGCGTTGTCCCAGACCTGCGGCGTCAGCTTGACCCACTTCGGGACGGACTGACCGCTCAGCAGCTTGATCGCGATCGCGGCGCCGACGCCGCCGATTGTGGCCGGGTTCGTCACGGCCGCGCCGTGGAAGCCCTTGACCGTCATCAGCTGCTTCAGGAACTGGTTGTTGTCGGCTCCGACGATCGGCACGAGCTTCTTCCCGGCCGTCTTGAACGCGTTCACGACGGTGTAGTCGATTCCGGACGTCCACACGCCGTCGACCTTCACGCCCGAGTTCAGGATGTCGAGCATCTGCTTCCCGCCCGGCGCGAACTGCCAGCCCGTGAAGGTCTGCTTGACCACGTGGATCCCGGGGTACTTCTTGAGCGCCTGCGTGAAGCCGGTATGGCGGTCGGTGTCCGCCGGGACGCCGGCGATGCCGCGCATCTCGACCACGTTGCCCTTCCCGTGGAGCTGCTTGAAGAGCCACGTTGCGCCGAGACGGCCGTAGGCGACCTGGTCGTTCGTCGCGTTGTAGGCCTGCGAAGCGGTCACCCGTTGATCGACCGAGACGACCTTCACGCCGCGCGCCGCCGCCTGGGCGATCACGCTGTTCAACGCGCTCGGGCTCGACGGGTTGACGACGATCGCGTTCACGCCCGCCGAGATCAGCGTGCGGAGGTCGGCGCTCTGCTCGGCCGGGCCGCCGTTGCGGTTCGCGACCTTGACCGCGCTGACCTTGCCGCTCGCGCGGGCCTGCGCCTTCACCGAGCAGATCATCTCCTCGCGCCAGCCGTTGCCGACGAGCGTGTTCGAGACGCCGAGGACGAACTTCGCCTGCGTCTTGCCCGGCTTCGCCGAGGCGGTGACCACGGCGACGACGGAGACGGCGACGAGGGCCAGAAGCGTGATGGCCCAACGTGCGCCGATGGGACGGAACTTCATTCGCTCTCCTCCTGATGCGGGGTTCCCGGACTCCCTGGGCTCTGCCGCTGAAGCCTAAGCCACTGCTGTCATTTCTTAAAGACCGACAAAAGTGCTAGCTGCGTAGGGTGCGGCGAGCGCGGCGGGCGTGCTCCGCGTACGCCTCGTCGAAGAGCCGGGCCGAGCGCTCGGCGCCGACGAGTGTCGCGCTCGTCAGGACGGGCGGCAGGGCGCCACGGGCGAGAAGCGCGTCGGCCGTCCGTGCCTTGATCTCGTTCGCGATCGCGACAGCGGCCAGCGTGGAGCCGGGCGCGACCGGCGTGTCGACCCCGTCGAGCTCGACGAGCGCGTCGCCCGGCGGCGTGCAGAGGTCGACGACGACGTCCGCGTGGTCGACGAGGCGCCGCTCGGAGGAGCCTTGGGCGCGCGACTCGGCGACCGAGGTCACCGCGACGACCGCGAGGCCGCGCTCACGGGCGCCGATCGCCATCTCGATCGGAACCGCGGTGGCCCCGCCGGCGCTGAAGACGAGCAATGCGTCCGGTGGCCCGAGGTCGAAGTTCGCGAGGATCTGCGCGGCGAGCCCTTCGACGCGCTCGATGAACATCGCCTGCCGCTGACCGTTCGCGCCCACGACTTGCGTGTGAAAGGTCATCGAGAGCTCGACGATCGGGTGGAACCCCGGGTAGGAGCCGTAGCGGGGGAAGAGCTCCTCGACCGGGATCCGCGAGTGGCCGGTGCCGAAGGCGTGGACGAGCCCGTCGGCCGCGATCGCCTCCGCGCAGATGCGGCTTGCCTCGTCGAGCGCTTCTCCCTGCGTCGTCTCGATTCGCTCGAGAAGCTCCCGGGCCGCCGCGAGAAAGCCGGCTTTGGCCTGCGCGGTCACTTCAGTAGTCTCGCACCCGTGCCTGCCCATCGAGTGACGATGCTCGGCACGGGCCTGATCGGCCTCTTCTACACCGCGACGCTGCACGGGCAGCGAAACCGCGACCGGGTCGAGGTCGTCTACTCGCGCTCGCGCGATCGCGCGGAGGCCTTCGCGGCCGAGTACGGGATCTCGCACGCCGTCACCGACGTCGAGCAGGCGATCGCGCATCCCGACACGGACACGGTCGTCATCGGGCTCCCGAACCATCTCCACGAGGAGGCGGTCGACCTCGCCGCGCGGCACCGGAAGGCGATCCTGTGCACGAAGCCGCTCGCGCGGACCGCCGACGAGGCGAAGCGGATGCTCGACGTGGCCGAGGGGGCCGGCGTCTTCGCGGGCTACCTCGAGGACCTCTGCTACACCCCCAAGACGCTGAAGGCGCTCAAGATGGTGCAGGCCGGGCAGCTCGGCGCCGTCACGTGGGCCCGCTCGCGGGAGACCCATCCGGGGCCGCACAGCGCCTGGTTCTGGGACGCGCGCCAGGCCGGCGGCGGCGCGATCGTCGACCTCGGCTGCCACTGCATCGAGATCGTGCGCAACTTCGTGGGCAAGGACAACAAGCCCCTCGAGGTCATGTGCTGGACGGACACGCTCGTCCACCCGATCGAGGCCGAGGACAACGGGATCGCGCTGATCAGGTTCGAAAG
This sequence comes from Actinomycetota bacterium, assembly GCA_005883235.1. Next base: position 2,123 of record VAYE01000115.1, on the reverse strand, counting down.
CGGCGCGATCGGCCAGTTCGAGGTCAGCTGGACGTTCCGAGGCGGGATGGACCTGCGGGACGAGGTCGCCGGCACCGAGGGGACGCTCTGGCTCAACCACTTCCTGCGCACCGGCTTCGAGGCGTTCACCTCGGGCGAGGGCGGCGCCTACGTGGCCGAGAAGTCCGAGACCGCGAGCGGCTGGCTGTTCCCCGTCGGCGACGAGGTCTCCGAGCTCGGCTACGTCGACATGTTCACCGACATGTTCGAGGCGATGGACGCCGGGCGGCAGCCGATGGAGAGCTTCTACGACGGCTACGTCGTGAACGCGATCGTCGACGCGTGCTACCGGTCGGCGGCGAGCCGCGCCTGGGAGCCCGTCCAGCTCGCCGACTGGCGCGGCGGCGGCGTCGAGCGGATCGCGCGCGGCCGGCGCGAGCACGACGGCAAGACGGTGATCAAGGAGGAGACGATGCCGGACGGCCGCCGCAAGCTGATCCTGAAGGACGAGGAGAGCGGGGAGTTCGTGGACGTCGTCGCTCAGGCGCCCTCCGCGACGCTGTAGACGTCCCAGCGGTCCGGGACGCCCTTCAGCTCGTGCGTGCCGTGCGGCGCGAACCGGATCCCGGAACCGGCGACGAGCGGGGGCACCGCCGCGGAGACGAGGACCTCGTTGGCCTCCGCGAGGGCGGCGACGCGCGCGCCGATGTGAACGGCCAGGCCGCCGATCCCTGCGGTCAGCAGCTCGATCTCGCCGGTGTGCAGGCCGGCGCGTATGGCGAGACCGAGCGAGTCGGCGGCGTCCCTGACCCCGCACGCGCAGTAGATCGCCCGGGCCGGCCCGTCGAAGGTCGCGAGGACTCCGTCGCCCGTGAACTCGACGAGCTTGCCGCCGAAGCTCTCGACGTGCGAGCGGACGAGCTCGTCGTGCGCCTCGCGGACGCCCTTCCAGGCCGCGTCACCCAGCGTCGCCACGCGCTCGGTGGAGCCGACGATGTCGGTGAACAGGACGGTCGCGAGCACGCGGTCGGTCGGGCGGGCTCGGCGAATGCCCGTGACGAACTGCTCGATCTCGTCGAAGAGTGGCTCGATCTCGCCCGAGAACCACTCGTTGTCCTCGCCGGAGAGCGTCACCAGCCGGGCGTCGGGGATCCGATCGGCGAGGAACTCTCCGTGGCCGTGGGGCACGTGGTGGTCGTCTTGCCGGTGCAGGACGAGCGTCGGCACCCGGATGCTGGGCAACACACCGGAGAGGTCGCTGCGCATGAACAGGGCGTAGATCGCCGAGGCCGTGTTGGGACCGGCGCCGAGTCGCTGGGCGCGGGCGTTCCAGCGGCGGAAGGCCGGCTCGCTCGAGCGGGTCGGCGCGAGGTGGTCGACCAACGGTCCCCGGCCGGAGACCTCACGGTAGAGCTCGACGTAGCGCTCCGCGGACTCGGGCGGCATCCCGAACGGCGTCTCGGGACTTCGCAGGAACCGTGCAAACGCGTTGATGAGGACGAGGCCTGCCGTCCGGTCCGGGTTGGTCGCGGCGAACAGCATCAGCGGAAGCGCCGCCTCCGACGCCGCGACGAGTGTCGCCTGCTCGCTGTCGGCCGCGTCGAGCACGGCGCCGATGTCGTCCATCCAGGCCTGGAGCGCGGGCAGTCGCGTGGTGTCGATCGAGTCCGAAGCGCCCCAGCCGCGGAGGTCGCACATGATCAGGCGTCCGCACGCGTTCAATCGCCGCAGGCCGCGCGCGGCGATCGGGTCGTCCCAGACGAGATCGATCGGCGTGGTCGTCCGTGGCACGTAGAGGATGTCGCGCTCGCCGCCGTCCGCCACCTGATAGGCGATGTGATTCCCGCCGCTCAACACGTAGCGAGTCTCGGGTGTCGTCGCCATGGCCCTGACCGCGGCTTCAGACGATGTACGGCCGCAGCGCGTTCCGCGCGACCAGGAAGCCGCGCTTCACGAGCTCGGGCTCGCCTTCGAAGGCCTTGTCCTCGTGCTCGATCGAGATGTACGAGTCGTAGCCGACGGCGTACAGCGCCGCGACGAACCGGTCCCAGCGCACCTCGCCGAGACCGGGCAGCCGTGGCGTCTGCCAGCCCATGCCGAGCGACATGACCCCGTGCTTGTACAGGCCCTCGCGCCGGACTTCC